>VBAF01000088.1 GCA_005884705.1 Alphaproteobacteria bacterium | reverse complement strand
GGCCGGATTGGCTGAAGGGCGTGGTGCCGTACTTCGACGACGCCAAGATCGCCTACGTGCAGTGCCCGCAGGACCATCGCGACTGGACCGGCGACCGCTTCAAGGAAATGCTCAACTGGGAATATGCCGGGTTCTTCGACATCGGCATGTGCCTGCGCAACGAATACGACGCCATCATCCAGCACGGCACCATGACCCTGGTGCGCCGCACCTGCATGGAGGAGATGAACGGCTGGGCGACCTGGTGCATCACCGAGGACACCGAGCTGGGCTTGCGCCTGATGGAGACCGGCTACGGCGCGATGTACAGCCGCGAGCGCTTCGGCCACGGCCTGACGCCCGACCATTTCGCCGGCTACAAGAAGCAGCGCTTCCGCTGGGCCTATGGCGCCATGCAGATCATGAAGGCGCATGGCGGCAAGATGCTCTCCAACACCACCAAGCTCACCTTGTGGCAGAAGTACCATTTCGTGGCCGGCTGGCTGCCCTGGTTCGCCGATGCGTTGAACCTCGTCTTCACCTGGGCGGGGCTGGCCTGGGTGCTGGCGGTGCTGGTGCCGCCGTTGTTCGGCATCAAGCCGGTCGGCCTGCCGCCGGCCGAGTTCATCATCCCGACCATCGGCATCTTCGTCTTCAAGCTGATCTACTCGTTCGGCCTTTACGCCGACCGCGTGAAGTGCAGCTTTCGCCAGAGCCTCGGCGCGTCGCTGGCCGGCCTCGCGCTCACCTACACGGTGGGCCGCGCCGTGCTCTACGGGCTCGCCACCAGCCGGCTGCCCTTCATGCGCACGCCCAAGATGGACGAGCGCGCGACGCTTGCCATGGCGCTCGCCATGGCGCGCGGCGAGGCGGTCCTGACGGCGTTGCTATGGCTTGCCGCAGCGGTGCTGTGGTCGAGCTCGGGCGCGATCGATCCCGAGGCCCGGCTATGGTCGGTCTTCATGCTGGTGCAGTCGCTGCCGTTCGCGGCGGCTGTCGGAGTCTCGGTGGTCAATGCGCTGGAGCAGATGCGCCACACCCGCGCGATCTACGAAACTGCGCCCGCGCCGGTGGTTGCCACCGCCGTCATGCAGCCCGCACAATAGACGATGCCTACCGCGGAGCCCGCGGGCACAGCCCTGTTCCTGAAACGCTGGTTGCGCCGACCCTTCGCGATGGGGGCGGTCGTGCCGAGCGGGCGGCTGCTCGCCGAGGCGATGGCGCGCACGGCGCTGCGCGAGATCGATGGTCGCGACGGCCACGTGATCGAGTTGGGCGCCGGCACAGGCGAGGTCACCAAGGCGCTGCTGGCGGCCGGCATCCCGACTGGCCGGCTGGCGCTGGTCGAGCGCGACCCCGAGCTCGCGGCCTTCCTGCGGCGCCATTTCAACGGAACGCAGACCATCGAGGGCGACGCCGCGCGCCTGCCGCGGCTGCTGGCCGCCAACAAGGTCGAGCGCGTGGCGGCGGTGGTGTCGAGCCTGCCGCTGCTGTCGCTGCCGGGCGAGATCGTGACCGGCATCGTGCACGGCGTGTTCGAGGCGCTGCCGCGCGGCGCGGCGCTGGTCCAGTTCACCTACGGCCCGGTGCCGCCGGTGCCGAAGGGCTTGCGCGCGAACCTGCATCTGGTGGGCGCCCACGGCCGGCGCATCTGGCGCAACGTCCCGCCCGCAGTGGTGTGGACGTTCAGAAGGCCGCCATGAAAACCGACGTGAAAGCCGATGTGACCGCGTTCCCGTTCGACGACGCCCTGCGCGCCACGATCAAAGGCCATCTCGACCGCTTCGAGGTCCGCCGGCAGAGCGATTCCGGCAGCCTGCGCCACGCCGCGGTCGCGGTGGCGGTGATCGAGGGCGACGTGCCGGGACAGGCGGCGTTCCTGCTGACCAAGCGCACGCCCAAGCTGCGCGCCCACGGCGGCCAGTGGGCGCTGCCCGGCGGCCGGGTCGATCCCGGCGAGACCATCCGGCACACGGCACTCCGTGAATTGCACGAGGAGCTGGGCGTGCTCGCCTCGATCGACGACGTGCTGGGCACGCTCGACGACTATCCGACACGCTCGGGCTATCTGATCGCGCCGGTCGTCGTGTGGCTCGGCGGCCGCATCGAGCTGACGCCCAACCCGCACGAGGTCGCGGCGGCCTACCGCATCCGCTGCGCCGAGCTGTTCCGGGCCGATTCGCCCGAGATCGTGCCGATCCCCGAATCGGACCGGCCGATCATCCGGCTGCCCCTGCCGGTGGCGACGGTGAACGCGCCGACCGCCGCGGTGCTCTACCAATTCAAGGAAGTGGCGCTGGCCGGCCGTGACACCCGCGTCGACCATTTCGAGCAGCCGGTCTTCGCCTGGCGCTAAAGCGATACTAGAGCATATTCCGTCCGGCTGGACTCAGCCGGACGGAATATGCCCTGTGTAACCAGTATCACCAGTGCGCGCGTTTCCGATCAGTTGGAAGCGCTCGCGCTACCAACTGATCGGAAACCGCTCTAGCGCGCCGCCAGCATCGAGGAGACGGGGCGGCGCTTGAGGAAGACCGTGGTCTCCTGCTCCATGACATGCTCGCCGCGCTGGTTGATGGTGACCTGGCGCAGGCGGCAGATGCCGCGGTCGGGCTTCGACGAGGACGGCCGCAGTTCGACGATGTCGGTCACCACGCGCAGCGTGTCGCCGGGCCGCACCGGGCGCGGGAACTGCGTCTCGCCCAGGCCCGGCGAGCCTAGGCTGCAGGCCTTCAGCACGCCCAATTCGAGCCACAGCTTCAGCGTCACGCACATCGTGTGGAGGCCCGAGGCGATCAGGCCGCCAAACTGCCATTTCTTCGCGAACTCGACGTCGATGTGGAACGGCTGCGGGTCCCACTGGCGGGCGAACTCGATGATGCCGGCCTCGGTGAGGGTCATGCCGCCGCTGACGAAGCGCTCGCCTGTCTTGAAATCCTCGAAATAGCGATCGGTCACAGGACCAGCTCCAGATAGGCGGTGTCGGGAATGGGGCTCGTGTAATAGGGCGGAATCTCGACGAACCCCATCGAGCGATAGAGCGACAGGGCTTGGCGCATTTTGCCGCCGATTGTGTCCAGCCTGAGACGTTGATAGCCACGATCCCGCCCGATGGCGACGATGTCTTCGGCGAGCGCGCGCCCGATCGACCGGCCATCCGCCGTGCGCCGGCCGCGGAACGCCGGCTTCACGTACAGCCGCTTCATCTCGCAGATGCCTTGCTCGAGCTTGCGCAGCGCCACCGTGCCCGCGGCTTCGCCGTCGGCCGTCGCCAGCAGCAGCGCGCCCTCGGGCGGCGCATATTTGCCGGGGAAGCCGGCGAGCTCCGTCTCGAAATCCTGGTAAGCCAGCGAGAAGCCCAGCGACTCGGCGTATTCGCGGAACAGCGCCTTGACCGCCTCGTGGTCGGCGGCGGTGCGGGGGCTCAGAATTTCGACGGGCGTCGTCATGGCCGGCATTTTCCCGGGGGCGTGCTAGCCTGTCATCCGAAAGCATCGGGGAGGAAGGCAATGCCGGCTGTTACACGCCGCGGCGCGCTGGCGCTGGGACTTGGACTGGGGCTGGGCGCACCGTTGATCGCCCGGGCCCAGCCGGCTTGGCCGACCAAGCCCGTACGCTTCATCGTGCCGTTTCCGCCCGGCCAGGCGGCCGACATCTTCGCCCGCCTGATGGCCGAGCGGCTCACCGAGATCTGGAAGCAGCAGGTCGTGGTCGACAACAAGGGCGGAGGCGGCGGCATCCCGGGCGTCGAGGCCGGCCGGGCCGCCGCGCCCGACGGCTACACGTTCCTGATCGCGACCAGCGTCACCTTTGGCGTCAATCCCAGCCTCTATCCCGACCTGCCCTACAAGCCGCTGGTCGACTTCAAGCCAATCACCAACATCCTCAAGGGCCCGCTCGTCATCGTGGCGCACCCGAGCTTCCCGGCCGGCACGGTCGCCGAGCTGATCGAGCTGGCGCGCAAGGAGCCGGGCAAGCATTCCTATGCCTCGGCCGGCCCCGGCACGGCCCAGCATCTCAGCATGGAGCTGTTCAAGCTCATGACGAAGACCGACATCGTGCACATCCCACGTCAAGCTGATGATGGACAGCACCGCCTCGTCGCTGAGTGCGATCCAGGACGGCCGCATCAAGGCGCTGGGCGTGACGACCGCACGCCCCGCGCCGCGCCTCGAGAAGGTCCCGTCGATCGGCGCGACCGTTCCCGGCTACGATTCGGCCGGCTGGTCCGGCCTGGTGGCGCCGGCGAAGACTCCCGACGAGATCGTCAACAAGGTCAATGCCGATCTGGTGGCCCTGATGCGCGATCCCGCGGTGCTGCGCCAGTTCGAGGACCGCGCCACGCTCGCCGACCCGATGACACCGGCCGAATTCGCCGCCTTCATGGCCAAGGACATGGCGACCTGGGCCGAGGTGGTGAAGGCGACCGGCACCAAGCCCGGGAATTAGGGACGGACCGGAACGTCAGATGCCGACGCCGCGCAGGCCATAGATCAGGCCGACGACCAGAAGGCCGATGAAGATCGTCTCGACCACCAGCAGCATCACCGGCTTCAGGCCGATCCGCGCCATCGTCAGCAGCGAGGTCTTCATGCCGAGCGCCGCGATCGCCACCACGATCAGGAACGACGAGATCCACGTGATCGTGGCCTTCACCTCGGCCGGCACCAGCCCGAGCGAGTTGAGCGCGGCCAGGATCAGGAAGCCGAACAGGAAGACCGGCGGCGCGGGCCGCGCGTCGCCCGCGGTCTCGCCGCTCTTGGCCACCCACCAGGCGATGGCGGTCACCGCCGGCAGCAGGAACGCCACGCGCAGCAGCTTGGTGACGATCGAATCGGCCAGGATCGCCGGCCCGAGCGTCTGGCCCGCGCCCGCGACCTGCGCCACGTCGTGGATCGAGCCGCCGAGGAACACGCCCATCTCGAGCGGCGAGTAGCCGAGCGCCTGGTGCAGCGTCGGATAGACCACCATGGTGATGGTGCTGATGAAGTTGACGCCCATCACCGTGAAGGCGAGGTCGCGGTCGGAATTCTCGTGCTTGGGCAGCACCGCCGCCGTCGCCATGGCGGCGGCGGCGCCGCATACGCCGGTCGCGCAGCCCGTCAGCAGGCCGAAATTGCGCGTCAGTCCGAAGGCGCGCGCCGCGACAGCGCCGAAGGCGATAGTGCCGGCGACGGCGGCGAGCGCGATCAGCACCGGCAGCGGCCCGCCATCGACCAGGTTGCCGAGCGTGAGGCGCGCGCCATAGAGCGCGACGCCGACGCGCAACAGGGTGCGGCCCGAGAATTCGATACCGGCCTTGAGCTGAGGGCGGCCGGACAGCGGCTGCAGCGCCATGCCGATGGCGAGGGCGACGATCAGGGGCGGCACGAAGGCGGTGCCGAAATGCGTCCAGCCGCGCGTGTCGGCGACGTAGGCGATGGCGGCGATCACGGCGCAGACGGCGCTTCCCGCCGCGACCTTGCGGAGATTGTCGGGCGCCCAGAGACGGACGATGTCGACGGCGACGCTGTAGTTAGGCATCAGGGCTAGGCATCGATCACGGCGACGAGCTGGCCCTCGCCGATCGCCTCGCCTTCGCTCACCCTGATTTCCTTGATGGTGCCGGCCTTGGGCGACAGCACGGGAATCTCCATCTTCATCGACTCAAGGATCATGATCTCGCCTTCGACTTCGACCCTGTCGCCGGGCTTGAGCTGGATCTTCCAGACATTGCCGGCGATCTCCGACTTCACGTTGACGACGGCCATGCCCTGAATTTCTCCCGCGCCTGCTCAGGAAACCTTTTCGGCCACCCGTCGCGCCAAGGCAAGGGCTGGCTCGCCCATACGCGCGCCCATCCGGTATGCAGCCTGCTTGATGGCTGAAATCAGCCCATCCTGCAGAGTGGAACGGCCGTCGTGGTGCCGACGGTCAGGAGACTCGCGTCGGCACCACCGAGATGTCCACCGAAGGCCGCAGTTCGGCACAGACCTGCAGCACCTCGTGGATGTTGTTCGCCAGGAATTTGTCGAACGGCGTGTCGTCCTTCACCGCGTTCTGGTCGATCGCAGGAAAGGCCTGCTGCTTCAGGATATAGTCGAACCGTGCCGCCCACTTGCGGGCGCCGAGCCGGGCGGTGGTCGAGCAATTGTCCACCATGTACGACACGCCCCTGTAGTCCATGTAGGGATTGAGCGAGTCGACCGCCTCGATGATGGATTCGTTGGCGATCTCCGAATAGGGGTGACCGCGGTCCTTCAGCAGATCGACCTGGGCCATCATGCAGGCCATGTAGACCCCGGCGGTCTCCGGATTGATCGGCGCATAGTTGCGTTCCTTGTTGGCGCGCACCTTCTCGCCGACAACCCACATGTCGGTGCTGTCGATCTTGCCCATCGGATAGGTGCCGTGGCGGCGGGTTGCCTGGATGACGCTGCGCACCTCGTTGCCCGACGCGACATCGTCATAGATCTCCTCGAGGATCTCGCGGGACGGGTGATAGGCGGCGTTGAAGGCCTTGCGGAAGGCCGCCTTCTCCTGGTCGTTGAGCTGCTCGTAGACGGCCTTCAGGCCGGAGCGCGAGATCGTCTTGCTGATCGGCCCGGTGATCGATTCGGAGGTGTTGAGGTAGGCGTCGTCCTTGGCCATGCCCTGGCCGACAAAGCGCGCATAGAGGCTTTCGGCGAGGCCGTGCACGGCGCCCAGCAGAATGCCGCGCTCGCCGAAGATGTCGGAGCGGTACTCCGATTCGAGCGTCGTCTCGAAGGTGTAGGGCGAGCCGAGCGCCACCGACCAGCCGAGCGCGTAGTCGGTGGCCTTGCCGTTGACGTCCTGCTGCACGGCGAAGCTCGCATTGATGCCGGCGCCGTTGACCTCGCGACCCTGCTCGTAGAGCCGGCGCACCGACGGGCCCATGCCCTTGGGGCATACGGCGACGACGTTGATGTTCTTCGGGAAGCTCTCGCCTTGGGCCTGCAGATGCGACAGCAGGAAGCCGTGACTGAGGCCCAGCGTGGTGCCCGGACGGAAGGCGGCGAATATCTTCTGGTAGTTTTCGGCGAAGGCGGCGTCGGAGATCAGGAGCAGCGACATGTCGCTCTCGCGGATCACGTCGTACATCTCGCCGAGGGTGCCGTTCTCCCTCGCGCAGGCCGACCTTTACGCGGATGCCCATGCCTTCGAGCGATTCACGCAAGTTCTGAGCCTGGGCCGGACCCTGCGACGACCAGCCGATGACGCCGATCTGCTTGATGCCGTCGAAGTCCTTGGGCAGCCGTGAGAAAAGGTGGCGGCCGCCCGCGACGATAGTCTCTTAGCGGTCGGCCATCATGACCACGCGGGTTTCAAACACCTTCGAGGTGAAACTCATTGCCGGTCCCTCAATATGCGCTCGGATGGGATGTCGTGGCCTGGGTGCAAAGGGCAGGCAAGATGGGTTAGCACGGGGCCGGACACGACGCCAATACGCCCGAGATGAAGTTCAGCGACGATGGGTATCAGCACGGTCCGGCACGCGAGGCTCAAGTATGGCGATCGCCGCCTGGACAATGTCCTGCGCGCGAATGCGCACCACGGCTTCCAGTTCGGGCGCGAAGCCGACATGGATCCGTGGAGCGCCGAGCCGGGCGATCCGACAGCCTGTCTCCTGTGCGGCCGTGGCCGCCACTTCGGCGCCGAAGCCCGCGACTTGCACGGCCTCGTGCACGACCAGCAATCGGCCGGTGCGGGCACAGTCGCCGAGGACGGTCTCGCTGTCCCAGGGCCACAAGGATCTGAGATCGATGACACTGGCCGACACGCCTTGCTCTTCGAGGCGCACCGCTCCTTGCACGGCA
>VBAF01000087.1:368-5090 GCA_005884705.1 Alphaproteobacteria bacterium | reverse complement strand
GGGAAGATGCGGCGGCCCTCCGGCACCTGGGCGACTCCGCGCCGCACGATCTCGTGGGTCGGCAGGTTGGTGATGTCCTGGCCTTCGAGACGGATGGTGCCGCTGCGCGCGCGCGGATTGCCGCACACCGTCATCAGCAAGGTCGACTTGCCCGCGCCATTGGCGCCGATCAAGGTGACGATCTCGCCCTGCGCCACGTCGAGGTCGACGCCGTGCAGCGCCTGGATGGCGCCATAGAAGGTGGTGACGCCCCTCACTTCAAGCATCGGCGTCGTCCTCGGCCGTGCCGAGATAGGCGCGGATCACCGCCGGATCGTTCTGCATCGCCTGCGGCGCGCCCTCGGCGATCTTGCGGCCGTAATCGAGCACCACGACATGGTCGGAAATGCGCATCACGACGCTCATGTCGTGCTCGATCAGCAGCACGCCGACGCCGTCGAGATCGCGGATCGAGACCAGCAGCTCGTTGAGTTCCGACGATTCGCGCGGATTGAGGCCGGCCGCCGGCTCGTCGAGGCAGAGCAGCCGCGGATCGGTGCACATCGCTCGCGCGATCTCGAGCCGCCGCTGCGCGCCATAGGGCAGCTCGCCGGCCGGCCGATCGGCGTCGGCGACGAGACCGATGCGCTCCAGCCATTGGCGCGCCTTGTCGATCGCGGCCGCCTCCGCCGCGCGATAGCGCTTCAGGCCGAGCAGGCCGAACACGCTCATGCCCGAGGCGCGCATCAGCTTGTTGTGCTGCGCCACCAGCAGGTTCTCCAGCACGGTCATGCCGGGGAACAACCGGATGTTCTGGAAGGTGCGCGCCACCTTCGCTTTCTGGCCGACCTCGTGGCCCAGCATGCGCTCGAGCAGGTAGTCCGGCTCGCCGCGCAGAGTGAGTCGGCCGACGGTCGGCTTGTAGAAGCCGGTGATGCAGTTGAAGACCGTGGTCTTGCCCGCGCCATTGGGGCCGATGATCGCCGTGATCTCGCGCGGCCGGCCGGCGAAGGAGACATCGTCGACCGCCACCAGCCCGCCGAAGCGCATGGTGAGATGCTCGACCTCGATCAGCGGCGCCGTGGTGCCGTCCGTCATGGGCCCGCCCGCGCCGGATGGAGCCGCACCGAGGGCTCGCGATGGGCGATCAGGCCGCGCGGGCGGAACACCATGATCAGCACCATGGCCAACCCGAACACGATCATGCGGTAGGCGCCGAGATCGCGGAACCATTCGGGCAGGCCGATCAGCAGCACTGCCGCCAGCACGACGCCGATCTGGCTGCCCATGCCGCCGAGCACGACGATCGAGAGGATGATCGCCGATTCGATGAAGGTGAAGCTCTCGGGACTGATGAAGCGCTGCTTGGCGGCGAAGAAGGAGCCGGCGAAGCCCGCAAACATCGCGCCGACGGCGAAGGCGGTGAGCTTGGTGTTGGTCGGATTGATGCCGAGCGCCTTGCAGGCGGTCTCGTCCTCGCGCAGCGCCTCCCAGGCGCGACCGACGGGAAGCCGGCGGACCCGCTGGGTGAAGAAGTTGGTCACCAGCGCCAGCAGCAGGATGATGTAATAGAGGTAGATCAGCCGCTGGTTGCTGGTGAAGGGGATACCCACCATCTCGGCGAAGGTCTGCTTGCCGGCCGGCGCGGTCTCGGCAAACACCGCGCCGAACAGGGTCGGGCCGGGGATGCCGCCGATGCCGGCCGGGCCGTTGCTGAGATCGACCCAGTTCAGCAGGACGAGCCGGATGATCTCGCCGAAGCCCATGGTGACGATGGCAAGATAGTCGCCGCGCAGCCGCAACACCGGGAAGCCGAGCACCAGGCCGAAGGCCGCGGCGAACATGCCGGCGAGCGGCAGCACCATCCAGAAATTCAGGCCGTACTGGGTGCTGAGCAGCGCGTACGAATAGGCGCCGACCGCGTAGAAGGCGACGTAGCCGAGGTCGAGCAGGCCGGCGAGGCCGACCACGATGTTCAGGCCCCAGCCCAGCATGACGTAGGTCAGGATCAGGACCGCGAGGTCCATCGTTTTCTGGTCGGCGAACGAGGTGAAGGGCATCAGCACGGCCGCAGCCAGCAGGATGGCGCCGAACCATTTGGCACCGCGCTGGCCGAAAGCCCTGCCGCGCTGGGAGTGCCGCGCTGTCGCCAGCGCAGCGTTGGCCCATGGCCAGATGGTGCGCAGGATGATCAGCACGCCCGCGATCACCACGAACCAGTGCAGGAAGGTCGACGGCAGTTCGAGCGGCGCCGCGCCAATCACTCCGAGCGCGGCGCCGAGGGCGAAGGACGGCCATTTCAGCCCCAGCGAGGCAAGTTGCAGGCCGAGCCGGCCGAAGAAGATGGTGGCGACGGCGACAGCCAGGTCGACGAGCTGGTAATCGAAGAACAGGCCCTGGCCGGCATCGCGGGTCTTGAAGCCGACGATGAACAGGCCGAGCGCAGCCGCCACCAGGGCCGTGAGCGCCGCATCCTTGACGAGCGCGGGAAGCCGATCGCGCATGCCTCAGACCTTCTCGATCTCCGGTTTGCCGAGCAGCCCGGTCGGCCGGAAGATCAGCACCAGGACGAGGATGGCGAACACCGCGACGTCCTTGTACTCGCTGGTGAAGTAGCCGGCCCAGAAGACCTCGATCAGACCGATCAGCAGGCCGCCCAGCATGGCGCCCGGCAGCGAGCCGATGCCGCCCAGCACCGCGGCGGTGAACGCCTTGATGCCGGCAAGGAAGCCGATGAAGAAGTCGACGACGCCGTAGTACATCATGAACATCATGCCGGCGACGGCGGCCAGCGCCGCGCCCATCACGAAGGTGAGCGAGATCGTGCGGTCGACATCGACGCCGAGCAGCGCCGCCATCTTCATGTCCTGCTCGCAGGCGCGCTGCTGGCGGCCGAGCGGCGTGGCGGCGATGATCCAGGAGAAGCCCGCCATCAGCACGACCGTCACCACGACGATGACGATCTGCAGCCAGGCGACGCGGACGTCGAAGCCGTCGGCGCTGAACAGCGTGTAGCCGCCCTCGATGACCGACCCGGCCGGCTTGGGCCGCGCGCCCTGGGCGAGCTGGACGTAGTTCTGCAGCAGGATCGAGACGCCGATGGCGGAGATCAAGGGCGCCAGCTTGAACGAGCCGCGCAACGGCCGATACGCCGTGCGCTCGATCGTCCAGCCGTAGACCGCCGTGAAGGCCATCGCCATCAGCAGCACCAGCAGGATGGCGACCGGCGCCGAGCTGATGCCCAGCGTGCCGCAGATCATGAAGCCGATCAGCGAGATGAAGGCGCCGATCATGAAGACTTCGCCGTGCGCGAAGTTGATCATGCCGATGATGCCGTAGACCATCGTGTAGCCGATGGCGATCAGGCCGTAGATGGCCCCGAGCGTGATGGCGTTGATGAGCTGCTGCGAGAAATACGCCATCCGGCCGGTCGGTCCCCCTTGTTCTTATCCTACGACACTATCCGAGGACGATGGGGGTGCAAATCGCGGACCGTTCAGGACGTGCCGAGCGCCACCTTCGATCGACGGGACATCGCGATCAGCCGGACGATGCCGACGGCGATCACCAGCACCATCATCGCCCAGTAGAGCGGCCCCTCCGGCAGACGCTTGCCGACCGCGGCGGCAAAGCTCACCCAGATGTACCAGCCGCCGACCAGATGCAGCAGCCGCCATCGCCGTGGGCCGAGCCAGGCGGCGGTCCGGTCGAACGAGGTCGCCGTCATCGCCGCGATGAACAGATACGCCGTGCCAGCGAGGACGATGTTCGCGGGATTGGTCAGGGTCCAGAAGAGAACCGGATCGGTTTGCGTCAGCGCGACCAGCGCCGCGAGATGGATGGCATGCGACACCGCGAACGAGACGCCGAGATAGCGCCGGTTCCGCCGTTGCCAGCGCGTGATGTCGCTCGCGGCGAGTTGTGCGAGGGCCGCGGCGGAAAAGGCCAGGGCAAAAAGCACCAGAGATGTTCGCGCCGTCGCGCGGATCACCAGACGCAGCCCCTCGACATCCGGATGCCGCGCCAGGAAGACGAGCGCCATTGCGAGCAGCACGAGCGACAGCAGGCCCGTCAGCCGCCAACCGTTCATCCCGGCCTCCGCAGCAGTGCCGTTCGCCTTAGCCTGCGGCCGAGGTCGACGACGTGGAAAAGCAGCAGGCCGATCAGGGCGACCTCGGCCGCCGCGGCCAGAAGCACAGGCAGCGGCGCGCCCTCGACGAAGAGGCCCGCGCGAACGATGCCGGCAGCGATCGAGGCCGCGAGTGCCAGCAGGCAGACCGCGAGCGGCAGCACCGACAGCCGGAAGGCGAACCAGCCGATGCCGGCCACGGCCGTCGCCACCACGAAGGCGTAGCGGTCGATCAGCGGCGCCAGCATCGAAAAGCTGTCGCCGGTATCGCCCAGCCACAGGACGCGCAGGCGCATGGCGATGAACGTCACAGCCACCGTCGCAGCAAGTGCGATCCAGGAGCGCCGAGCCTGGCGGCTCACCGCATCGGCTGCGAATTGCGCAGCGAGCTCGCGCGCCAAGCCAAAGCGCTCGACCGCGCGCTGCTCGGCCTCGGGCGATGGCCAGGCCGGATCGGCCTCGGCGGCCTCCCGAAGATGGGCCTCGACCTCGTCGGCCATGCGTTGCGCGAGCATCGGATCGAAGTCGAGCTCGCGCTTCAGGACGTCGACGTAGCGTGCGATCACGCCGGCCATGCTCGGCCTCCCCCGATCGAGGAATCGACCGCCTTGGCA
>VBAF01000087.1:0-312 GCA_005884705.1 Alphaproteobacteria bacterium | reverse complement strand
CCGTCGGCGAGCCGCGACGCGCCGCTCTTGGTGAGAGCGTAGACGCGACGCCGACGACCGCTCGGCGGCGTGGTCCAGGCACTGGAAAGAAGTCCCGCCTGCTCGAGCCGATGCAGCGCCGGGTAGATCGTCCCCTCCGGCAGATCGAACGTCCCGTCGCTGCGGTTCTTGATCGCCTCGATGATGGCGTAGCCGTGCGCCGGCCCGCCCTCGAGTGCAGCGAGCACGATGGCGTCGAGGTGCCCTTTGAGCATTTCGGCTTGCATACCTAGTAATGCTAGGTATGGAAGCCGCTGCTGTCAATCGGCAATG
>VBAF01000086.1 GCA_005884705.1 Alphaproteobacteria bacterium | reverse complement strand
AGCGTCGTCAAAGCCTTGTCGGCGCCGAGGAAGACATGGCCGCCGAGCGCCGCGCCACCCACCATCGCGCCGCGCAGCTGCTCGCGCGTGGCGCCGCTGCCCTTGAGCGTGATGCCGGTGGCGTTGAGCTGTCCGTCGACCGTGACCTTGATCGTGCCGCCGAACACGTTGGTCCCCGCGGTGCCGCGCAGCATCTCGCCGAGGTTGATGCCGTTGGCGTCGCCCTTGAAGTCGATCGCGAGCGCCGGCTGGCGGCTGTCGACCGTCCCCGAGAGGTCCTTGTAGCCGATGGTCGAGGCCAGGCCCTTGGCGGCGCCCGGCATGGTGAGCGTGCCGTCGATGCGCGCGCCCTGGCCCTGCGCCGCAATGTCGAGCTCGTGGAAGGTGAGCGCCTCGACCGTGCCCGACACGCCGCCGCGCGCCGTCACCAGGCCGATCTCGCCGGGGGCCGTCGCGCCGGCGGGCGCTTCCGCAGCCGTCGGCCGTGCAAGCCGCTGCGGCGCGGGAGTCGCCGGGCCGCCGAGCTTGTCGAGGTCGAGCAGGCTCGTGCGCAGGTCGGCCGACACCTGTGGCCGGTCGGCCACCTTGGCCTCGACGGTGCCCTCGATGGTCTGGCCGTTGGCGGTGACCTTGCCCTTGTAGCCGATGGTCGAGGCCAGGCCCTTGGCGGCGCCCGGCATGGTGAGCGTGCCGTCGATGCGCGCGCCCTGGCCCTGCGCCGCAATGTCGAGCTCGTGGAAGCTGAGCGCCTCGACCGTGCCCGACACGCCGCCGCGCGCCGTCACCAGGCCGATCTCGCCGGGGGCCGTCGCGCCCGCGACCTTGAGCACGCGGGCCATCTCGGGCGCCTCGAAGTTGAAGGCGATGTCGCCGTGCGGCAGCGGCTGGTCGTAGTCGGTGACGGTGCCGCGCACCGCCAGCCGGGCGCCGCCGAGGTTGGAGACCTTGACGTCGTGCAGCTCGAGCGTACGGCCCTTGAGCGCGAGATCGACCTCGATGCCGCCGATCGTCTCCTTGTTGTAGATCGCCTTGGCGAGCCGAAGCTTCAGCCCGACGGTCGGGCCGGCCGCCGGTCGGCGGGCGGCGCTCGCCGCAGCCGGCGGCGTCGCGGCGGGCTTCTTCGCGCCGTCGGCCGGCCGTACCAGAAAGGAGTCGAGGTCGACCGTGTCGAGGTCGAGCTGGGTGACGACCGACAGCGGCACCGAGAAGGTCACGGTGACCGCGCCTTTGCCCTTGATGTCGTCGAGCTCGAAGGCCGCGTCCCTGACCTGCACCGCGCCGCCGCTCGAGCCCAGCCGGCCCTTCAGGCTGAGCCGCGCGAGCTTGTTGGGCGGCAGCGAGGCGACGTCGATCGCGAGCCAGTGCAGCGTGTCGCGCAGCCGGGGCCCGACCAGGCTGAACTCGCCGTCGACCGCGGGCCGCGCCGGATCGCCCGACAAGGTCGAGCGCGCCTGCAGCACCATGTCGCCGGGCAGCGTGGCGTTGAGCTTGGGCACGGCGACGACGCCGCCCTTGGCATCGAGCTCGAGCGCAACGCTGCGCATCGGCTGCTTGTTGTAGATCACCTCGGCCGCCTCGAGCGACAGCTTGGCGGTGAGCGTGTCGAGCATGCTGGCGCCGCTGCCGGTCGTGGGCGCCGTCGGCCGCGTGGGCTTGCCCGGGGCGGCCGGCGCCGACAGGCCGGCGAGCACGCGGTCGAGGTCGATTTTCGGCAGCGCGAGCTTGCCGTCGATCGCCAGTGCCGGCTTCAGCGTCACCGTGACCGAGCCCGAGCCGCTGTCGCCGGCCAGCGCCAGCTTGAAGTCGTGCGCCGCGATGCGGCTTTGCGAAAGCTCGACGCCGCCGTCGAAGCTGAACGTGCCGGCGAGCAACGGCGACAGCGGCGGCACCGGCTGGCCGGCGAGGCTCACCAGGCTCGCCACGAAGCCCGACAGCGACTCGGCCGAGGCGGTCGCCACGCCCGAGAGGCTGGCGTTCGGCCCGAGCTCGGAGAGCTTGCCCCTGAAGCCGAGCTTGCCGCCGCCCGCCTCGAGCGCGAGCGTCGTCGCCAGGCCGTCGCTTGCCTTGGCGCCGACCGCGAGGTCGATCTTGAGCGGCGCGCCGTTGACCGTGGCGCTGCCGGCCAGCGAATAGGGGCCGTCGATCGAGCCGACCGAAGCGGTGACGTTGGCCTTCTCGGCGACCACCGACAGCCCCGCCTTGGAATCGCTGAAGATCAGCGTGCCGTTCTCGATGGTGAGCCGGCCGAGCGACAGCGGCATGGGCGAGCTGGGCTTGGGTGCGGCGGGCTTGGCCTCGGCGACTGACGGGGTGAACTCCCAGTTCGGCTTGCCCTCGGCATTGATCTCCAGGACGATCTTGGGCTCGACCAGCGTCACCTCGTCGACCTCGAGCCGGCCGGTCAGCAGGGCGAACAAAGCGGGCTTCACCGTGACCGACTTGACCTCGACCATGTTGGCGTTCTTGGAGCCCGGCACATTGAAGAACTTCACGCTGGCCACGCTGGCGCTCGGCACCGGCAGCAGGGAGAGTGACATCGGCCCGTCGATCAGCAGCTCGCGGCCGGTGGCCTTCTTCGCCTCGGCCAGGATCAGCGGCTTGTACTTGGCAAGATCGATGAACGACGGGGCGACCAGCAGTGCCACGACCAGCAGGCCGAGCACGGCGCCCGCGCCGATCAGGAGCTTCCTGCGCGTGGAAGAGGTCATCGGATTCTCCCTCGATCGCGTCGCGGTGAAGACTAGCGCATCGCCGTCCGGCGCGGCATAGAGAAATCGGGAGTCATCCGGTGGCCGAGATCGTCAACCTCAAGAAGCTCCGCAAGGACAAGGCGCGCCGCGAGCGGGAGCGCGAGGCGGAGGCCAATCGCCTGCGCTTCGGCCGAACCAAGGCGCAGAAGGCGGCCGACAAGCAGGCCAAGCAGCGCGAAGGCCGCTCGATCGACGACAAGAAGCTCGACTAATTCGGCTCAGCGCGTCGCCGTCCGGTTGAGCGTCAGGCGGTCGAAGAAATCGCGGGTGGCTTGCACGGCGCCCGGGCCGGCGATGGCGCGCACGTTGGTGAGCTCGAGCCGGCGGCCGCTCAGGGCATCGATCAGCACCGGGTCGAGCGGCCGGCCGTCGGCGCGGTCGACCAGGTCCATCGGCTTGCCGTTCCGGGAGGCCACGCCGAAGCGGTCGCCCCATTGCTTGAGGCCGACGATCACCGTGAACAGCGCCGCCCCCTTGTCGGTCAGGCGGTACTCGTGGCGCAACGGCCGCTGGCGGTAGGCGGTCTTGCGGAAGACACCGGCCTCGACCAGCTTCTTGAGCCGCGCCGTCAGCACGTTGCGGGCGATGCCGAGATTCTCCTGGAAATCGTCGAAGCGCCGCACGCCGTAGAAGGCGTCGCGCACGATCAGGAGCGTCCACGGCTCGCCGACGACATCGAGCGCCGAGGCGATCGAACAATTCATCTGTTCGTACGAGGTGCGCCGCATACCGAAAGTATAAGCCGGTGTCGGTCCGGCGCAATCACGCGCCGTGGCGTCCCGGGACCCGCAACAATGCATACCCAAATGCAGCTGAAAGCAGGGACCCGGCGAGCACGCCCAGCTGCACCAGGGCGAGCTTGTCGGCGCCCTCGAAGGCCAGCGTGCCGATGAAAAGGCTCATGGTGAAGCCGATGCCGCCGCATACGCCGACACCATAGAGCTGCCGCCAGGTCGCCCCATCCGGCAGCCGGGCGAGGCCGAACGCAACCGGCAATGCCGCCCCGGCGAAGACGCCGAGCTGCTTGCCGACGAACAGGCCGGCGACAATGCCGAGCACGATCGGATCGCGCACCATGGCGACCGTCAGCCCGCCGAGATTGAGGCCGGAATTGGCGAAGGCGAAAAGTGGCATTACGAAGAACAAGACCCATGGCTTGAGCTCGTGCTCCAGCCGCTCGAACCGCTCGCCCAGCGGCAGGCAAAAGGCCAGCACGACGCCAGAGAGCGTGGCGTGCACGCCCGATTTGAGCACGCACAGCCACAGCACGATGCCGATCGCGAGATAGGGAAGCATGCGACGCACGCCGAGCCGGTTGAGCCCGACCAGCGCCAGGATGCAGACGGCCGCCCCAAGCAGGGACAGCGTCGAAAGCTGCGCGGTGTAGAAGATGGCGATGATGACGATGGCGGCGAGATCGTCGACGATCGCCAAGGTCAGCAGGAACAGCCGCAGGCCGGGCGGCACGCGCCGCGGCCCCAGCGCCGCCACGATCGCCACGGCGAAAGCAATGTCGGTCGCCGACGCGATCGCCCAGCCGTTCAGCGCCGCGCGGTCACCCCAGGTGAACACCGCATAGAAGGCCGCCGGCACCACGATGCCGCCCAACGCGCCGGCGACTGGCAGCACCATCTGCGCCGGCTTCGAGAGCTCGCCCAGCACGACCTCGCGCTTGATCTCCATGCCGACCAGCAAGAAGAAGGCGACCATCAGCCCGTCGTCGATCCAATGGACCAGCGAATTGGCGGCGATCTCGATGTGCAGCAGCCGGGTCACCGCCTCGTCGAGCGGCGAATTGGCCAGCGCCAGCGCCAGCACCGCGGCGGCCAGCAGAGGGACCGCGCTGCCAGCATCGCTCTGGAGGAAGACCTTCAGGCGCTTCATCCGGAATCCATACAGCAAAACGCCCGGGCCTTGCGACCCGGGCGTCCGCCCTTGAAACGTTGGTCTTTCGACTATTCGCGATCCTGGCCCATGAAGCTCATCAGGAACTGGAACAGGTTCACGAAGTCGAGGTAGAGGCTGAGCGCGCCGAAGATGGCCATCTTCTCGGCCGAGCCCGAGTCCCACGCGTCGGCATACTGCTCCTTGATCTTCTGGGTGTCGTAGGCGATCAGGCCCGAGAAGATCAGCACACCGGCGACCGAGATGATGAATGTCATCGTGCCGGACGGCCAGATCATGTTGACGAGGCCAGCCAGGATGATGCCGATCAGGCCCATGAACAGGAACTTGCCGAAGGCCGACAGGTCTTTCTTCGTCGTGTAGCCGTACAGGCTGAGGCCGCCGAACGCCGCCGCCGTCACGAAGAAGGTCCGTGCCTGACGCCCATCAGCGCCGTGACTGCCCAGTAGACCGCCTGGACCGCCCCGACGCTCATCTTCGCGGCGCGGAAGCCGACCAGCAGCAGCAGGCCGAGCGGCGCGAGGATCGCGACCCAGCCGAGCGCATTCAATCCGACCACCCGCCCGTTCGCCGTGACCTCGAAGAACAAGCCAGCCAGCTCGGACGAGCTGAATACGGCGAAGGCAACGATGCCCGACAGGGCGAGGCCCGACGCCATGTAGTTGTAGACGCGGATCATGTGCTGGCGCAGACCGACATCGAACGATGCCTGGTCAGCGATCACGCCGCCGCGGCCGAAGGTACCGAAATTCTGATTTGCCATGTTCCCTAGCCTCCGAGCGGCCCTTTTGACGGGCCTCTTCGCCGCCCAATGTGGGCACGCAGCCCGGCTGAATCAAGCACGTTCGGAAGGGGGTAAACCCGCCGGCCGGCCGGTGAAATGCGGCTTTATTCGTTCCGTAACAAAGCCAAGGGCCGTTGCCGCAGAGCCGCCAGGGTGCCCGCCAGCCCGAACGCCAGGGTGAGCGCCATGGCGCCGACCGCCACCGCCACGGCCACCGTGGGCAGGAAGGTCCAGGGCAGGTTCATCAGGTTGCGGACCACCAGATAGGCCGCAACCGTGCCCACCGCCAACGCGGCGAGCGCCGTCGCCAGGCCGAGCGCCGCGAACTCCCAGGCGAAGGTGCCGGCGATGCGGGCCCGGGTGGCGCCCAGCACCTTCATCACCACCGCCTCGTGGATGCGCCGTCGCTGGGTCGCCAGCATCGCGCCGGCCAGCACCAGGATGCCGGCGAGGATGCTGAGCAGGCCGATCAGGCGGACCGCCAGGCCGATATTGCCGAGCACCTCCGAGGCGGTCTCGATGGCGTCGCGGATGCGCACCACCGTGACGTTGGGGAAGCGGTCGGTGACGTCCTTGAAGATCCGCTCCTCGGCCTCGGGCGTGGCCTTCACGGTCGCGAGATAGGTGTGCGGCGCCTTGTCGAGGATGCCGGGAGAGAAAACGAACACGAAGTTGATCGACAGCGTCTGCCATTCGATGCGCCGCAGCGAGGCGATACGGGCCTCGATGTCGCGGCCGAGCACGTTGACTGTGATGCTGTCGCCGACGCCGATGCCGAACGCAGCCGCGAGGTCGGCGTCGAACGAGACGAGCTGGGGCCCGCGATAGTCGGCGGGCCACCACTGCCCCGCCACGACGCGCGCGCCTTCTGGCGCCGCGGCGGAATAAGTCACGCCGCGGTCGCCGTCGACCGCCCAGCGCGCATTGGCCGGCACCTTCGTCTGGTTCACCGGCTCGCCGGCGATCTTGGTGATGCGGCCGCGCAGCGACGGCACCTTGTCGAGCGTGCCGGCACCCGGCACCGCTGCGATCGTCTTCTCGAAGTCGGCGATCTGCGAGCTCTGGATGTCGACGAAGAAGAAGGCCGGCGCGTTTTTGGGGATGCGCTGGGTGATCTGCTCGCGCAGGTTTCCCTCGATCAGCGCCGTGGCGACCAGCACGGTAAGGCCAAGCCCCAGCGACAGCATGACGATCGGCGTCGGCGAGCCCGGCCGATGGAGATTGGCGAGCGCCAGCCGCAGGGCGGCGAACCTGGGCTTGCCGACACGCGCGGCGACCCACATCAAGCCGCGCGCCAGCAGGGGAAAGGCCACGAAGGCGCCGACCGCGCCCAGCACGAACCAGCCGGCGGTGCGCCGCTCGGGCGCGATATAGATCGTGAAGCCGGCCAGCACGACCGCCGTGCCCGCGATCAGCGCCAGCTCGCGCAACGCGACCTTGCGGCCGCCGACCACGGCGCCGCGCATCAGGGTCGCGGCGGAGATTGCGCGGGCACGCAGCAGCGGCAGCAGCGCGAACAGCAGCGACACCAGCAGGCCGAAGGCGCCGGCGGTCGCGAGCGGCCGGGCATAGATGGCGATGCGCGCATGCAGCGGCAGCAGCTCGGCGATCGCCGACTGCGCCAGGAACGGCAGTGCCGCGCCGATCACCACGCCGGCGGCGACCCCGAGCAGCGAGAGCGCGCCGAGCTGGAGGAAATAGGTCGCGAACACCAGCCGCTCCGGCGCGCCGAGGCATTTCAGCGTGGCGATGGTACGCAGCCGTCCGGCGAGGAAGCTCGATATGGCGTTGCCGACGCCGACGCCGCCGACCAGCAGCGCGGAAAGCCCGACCAGGCTGAGGAACTGGGTCAGCCGGTCGAGCCAGAACTGCAGGCCGCCGCCGGCATCGGCGAGGCCCCTCACCCGCCAGCCGGCGTCGGGGAATTGCGCCTTGATGCTGTCGAGCTCCCCGATGTCGGAGATGCCCGGCGGCAGGCGCAGACGATATTCCCAAGTAAGCAGGCTGCCCTGCTGCGCCAGTCCCGATTCGGCGATCGCCGCCAGCGGGATCATCAGCCGCGGGCCGAGGCTCGCGAAGGCGCTGACGCCACGGTCGGGCTCGCGGGCGATGATCGCGCGCACCTCGACCACCGCGTCGCCGACCTTGAGGCGGTCGCCCAGTGCGATGGTCATGCGCTGCAGCGCCGCCTCCTCGACGGCGGCGCCCCAGACCCCGTCGCGCCGGGCAAGCGCATCGGCGAGCGTGCCGCCGCCCTGCAGCTCGACGCTGCCGTAGAGCGGATAGTCCGGCTCGACCGCCTTGAGCTGGACCAGCGCGGGATGGCCGCCCGGCTTGAGCGGCCGTGCCATCGAGCGGCTGTCGATCCAGCGCGTGAGCTGGCCTTCCCTGGCGAGCCAGGCGAGTTGCGCCGGCGTGGCCTCGCGATAGAGCAGCGAGATCGCCACGTCGCCGCCCAGCAGCTCGCGCGCATCGGCGCGCAAGCCCTCCTCGACGGCCCGGCTGAAGGACAGGATGGCGGCGATCGCTCCGACGCCCAGCGCCAGGCAGGCCAGGAACAGGCGGAAGCCGCCGAGGCCGCTGCGCATCTCGCGCCGCGCCAGAGTGACCGCCAGGCGCAGGGTGGCGACGGTCATCGGGCCGCCGCGGTCGCGCTCACTGCGCGGCCTTTGGCGTGCGGCATGCGCTCGTCGCCCACCACCAGCCCGTCGGCGATGCGCAGGATGCGATCGCAGCGCCCGGCCAGCGCCATGTCGTGGGTGATCAGGATCAGGGTCGCACCCTCGGCGCGGGCC
Source organism: Alphaproteobacteria bacterium (assembly GCA_005884705.1). GTDB lineage: Bacteria > Pseudomonadota > Alphaproteobacteria > Reyranellales > Reyranellaceae > Reyranella. The sequence continues at coordinate 721 of VBAF01000086.1, read as the reverse complement.
AGCTCGAACAGGAGATCCATCACCTGCTTGCCGGTCGCGCCGTCGAGGTTGCCGGTCGGCTCGTCGGCCAGCAGCAGCTTGGGCCGGCCGACGAACGCGCGCGCCACCGCGACGCGCTGCTGCTCGCCGCCCGAGAGCTGTGCCGGGTAATGCGTCAGCCGATGGCCGAGCCCGACCCGTTCGAGCGCGGCCTGTGCCGCCTCGAAGGCATCGCCGCGGCCGGCGAATTCCAGCGGCAGCGCCACATTCTCCAGCGCGGTCATGGTGGGAATGAGGTGGAAGCCCTGGAAGACGATGCCGAGATGATCGCGCCGCAGGCGCGCGCGCGCATCGTCGTCGAGCGGCCCGAGATCGCGGCCGACTACCTCGACCTTGCCCGAGGTGGCGCGCTCGAGGCCGCCGGCCACCATCATCAGGCTCGACTTGCCGGCACCCGAGGGACCGACCACGGCGGTGATCTCGCCAGAGGCGATCTCAAGCGTAATACCGCGCAGGATATTGACCATGCCGGCATCGCTTGCCATGTCGAGATGGACGTCGGCGAAGCGGACGATGGGGAGCGGGACGGTCACGGCCATGAATCTTGCCTTTGCATATGGTCGTTTTGCGGCGGCGGTCAATTCACTGCTGCTTGTCCTGCTGCTCGGTCTCGCAGCCCATGCACAAAGCGCGCCCGTCAGGATCGCGGTTTTGGGTGACAGCCTGGCGGCGGGCTATGGCG
>VBAF01000085.1 GCA_005884705.1 Alphaproteobacteria bacterium | reverse complement strand
CAATATTTGATCATTCTGCCGTCCGAACCGGCAGAAAATCCTGTATTTCCGACTTCGGGACTGTGGAAATCCTTGGCATGAAAGCTGCTTCCCAGAAGCACGCACGGGCCTCGCATGGATGGCGCCGGCGTCGGCGCGTGGAGTTGGCTCAGCAAATGAAGAAGATCGAAGCGATCATCAAGCCCTTCAAGCTCGACGAGGTCAAAGACGCGCTGAATCAGATCGGGTTGAAGGGCATCACCGTGCTCGAGGCCAAGGGCTTCGGCCGGCAGAAGGGGCATACCGAACTCTATCGCGGCGCGGAGTACGTCGTCGACTTCCTGCCCAAGGTGAAGATCGAGCTGATCATCGAGGACGAGATGGTCGAAAAGGCGGTCGAGGCGATCCGCTCGTCGGCCCAGACCGGCCGCATCGGCGACGGCAAGATCTTCGTGTCAAGCATCGAGGACGCCATCCGAATTCGCACTGGCGAGCGCGGCGACGCCGCCGAATGGACGCCAAGCAAGTTCTGGCGATGATCAAGGAAAAGGACGTGAAGTTCGTGGACTTCCGTTTCACCGATCCTCGCGGCAAGTGGCAGCATACGGCCCGCATGGCCTCGGCCACCGACGAAGGCTCCTTCACCGACGGCGTGATGTTCGACGGCTCCTCGATCGCCGGCTGGAAGGCGATCAACGAGTCCGACATGATCCTGATGCCTGATCCCGCGACCGCCGTGCTCGACCCCTTCACCGCGCAGACCACGCTGATCATCAATTGCGACGTGGTCGAGCCCTCGACCGGCCAGCTCTATGCGCGCTGCCCGCGCTCGACCGCCAAGCGCGCCGAGGCCTACATGAAGTCGTCCGGCATCGGCGACACCGCGGTGTTCGGCCCCGAGCTCGAGTTCTTCGTATTCGACGACGTGCGCTTCGACGTCCAGATGCAGGGCAGCTTCTTCAAGCTGCATTCGAGCGAATCGCCGTGGAACAGCGGCGCCGAGTTCGAGGGCGGCAACATGGCCCACCGGCCCGGCATCAAGGGCGGCTATTTCCCGGTCCAGCCGGTCGATTCGATGAACGACCTGCGCGCCGAGATGATGTCGGTCGCGACCGAGATGGGCCTCACCATGGAGATCCATCACCACGAGGTGGCGCCGAGCCAGAACGAGCTCGGCTTCAAGTTCGACACCCTGGTGAAGACCGCCGACAACGTGCAGAAGTACAAGTACACGCTGCACAACGTCGCCCACAGCTACGGCAAGACGCTGACCTTCATGCCCAAGCCCCTGTACGGCGACAACGGCTCGGGCATGCACACCCACCAGTCGATCTGGAAGGACAACAAGCCCTTGTTCGCAGGCTCGGGCTATGCCGACCTGTCGGAGACGGCGCTCTACTACATCGGCGGCATCATCAAGCACGCCAAGGCGCTGAACGCCTTCTGCAACGCCAGCACCAACTCCTACAAGCGCGTCATCCCGGGCTTCGAGGCGCCGGTGCTGCTCGCATACTCCTCGCGCAACCGCTCGGCCTCGTGCCGCATCCCCTACGCGTCCTCGCCCAAGGGCAAGCGCGTCGAGGTGCGCTTCCCCGATCCGTCGGCCAACCCCTACCTCGCCTTCGCGGCGATGCTGATGGCCGGCCTCGACGGCATCCAGAACAAGATCCATCCGGGTGACCCGATGGACAAGAACCTCTACGACCTGCCGCCGGAGGAGCTCTCCAAGGTGCCGACCGTGGCGGGCAGCCTGCGCGAGGCGCTGAACTGCCTCGATGCCGACCGCACCTTCCTGACCAAGGGCGGCGTGTTCACCGACGACCAGATCGACGCCTACATGGAGCTCAAGTGGGAAGAGGTTTACGCTTGGGAGCACCAGCCGGCCCCGATCGAGTACAAGATGTACTACTCGATCTGATCAACCCCACTTTCGGACGATGGAAGGGCCCGCTTTTGCGGGCCCTTCTTTTTGGTGCACAGTCGCGTTCGCAAAGTGAGGGCATGACGATGGGCTGGATGGACGAGGCGATGGTGGAGTTGCGCCCCTGGATCGGGCGGGTGCGGATGGTAGACGACGATCTCGGCATGATGGCCGTGCGGAGGGTTGCCTCGACGTTCAACGTCGATCCCGACGGCATCAAGAAGGGCGACCTGCTGCCGCCGCACTGGTTCACCGTGTTCTTCGCCGAGACCATCGTGCAGGGCGAGCTCGGCCCCGACGGCCATCCCAACAAGGGCATCGTGTTGCCGCCGATCCCGATGCCGCGCCGCATGGGCGCCGGCCGGCGGGTGCAGATCATGGGCCGGCTGCGCGCCGGCGAACCCGCGGTGAAGAAGGCCGAGGTCGCCGACATCGTCCCCAAGAGCGGCCGCTCGGGCGACATCTTCGTGCTGACCATGCGGCACACCATCGAGCAGGCCGGCAAGACGATCGCCGTCGACACCTTCGACGCGATCTATCGCCCCGCCGTGCCGCCGGGCCAGAAGACCACCCAGACGGTGCCGACCAAGGCGCGCACCGACCAGGCGTGGAGCGAGACCACCGCCCTCCTCAACACGCTCAACTTCCGCTACGGCGCGATCACCTGGAACGCCCACCGCATCCACTACGACGGCGACTATACGCGGAGCGAGGAAGGCTATCCCGCAACCGTCTCCAACGGCGGACTGTCGATGCACCTGATGGTCGATGCCGCGCTCAAGCACGGCAAGGGCACCCTCACCGGCTACACCGCGCGGCTGGTCCATCCGCTGTGGGTCGGCGATTTGATCGAGGTGCGCGGCGAGAACCAGGCGGCCGACGGCAAGGTCAGGCTCTGGGCGGCCGACAAGAACGGCACGCTGTGCGGCGAGATGGACCTGGAGTTCAGCCCAGGGAGCAAATCGTGAGCGGCCCGCTCGACGGAGTCCGCGTCGTCGACATGACGACGGTCGTGGTCGGGCCGATCTGCGGCCGCACGCTGGCCGACTACGGCGCCGACGTGATCAAGGTCGAGGCGCCGGGCGGCGATCTGCTGCGCACCATGGCCGAGGGCAGCCGCAATCCCGGCATGTCGGGCAAATTCATCAACTTCAACCGCAACAAGCGCTCGATCGGCCTCGACATCAAGAAGCCGGAGGGCCTCGACGCCCTGCTCCGCCTGATCGGCAAGGCCGACGTGTTCGTGAGCAACGTGCGGCCCGAGGCGCTCGCCCGCGCCGGGCTCGACCACGCGAGCCTTGCCGCGCGCAATCCGCGCCTGATCCACTGCTCGATCCTGGCGTTCGGCCGTGGCGGCCGCTACTTCAACCGCCCGGCCTACGATCCGGTGGTGCAGAGCCTGTCGGGCGTCGCCGGCACGATCGCGCGCGCCACCGGCGAGCCGCGCTTCGTGCCGATGGTGATGAGCGACCATGTGAGCGGCCTGATCGCCGCCCAAGCGATCGGCTTCGCGCTGTTCCGCCGCGAGAAGACCGGCACGGGCGAAGCGATCGACGTGCCGATGCTCGAGAACATGGCCTCGTTCGTGGCCAGCGAGCATCTCGGCGCGGCGACCTTCGATCCGCCGGTCGGGCCGACCGGCGACGGCCGCCTGCTCAGCCCCAACTATCGGCCGGTGCCGACCAAGGACGGCTACGTCACGGTGCGGCCCAACACCAACGCCCAGGCCTTCGCGTTCTTCGATGCGATCGGCCGGCCCGAGCTCAAGACCGACCCGCGCTTCGACAGCGCAGCCTCGCGGACCCGGAACGCCAAGGACTATTTCGAGGTGCAGGCGACCTGCCTCGGCGGCAAGACGACCGACGAATGGGTCGAGCTGTTCGACAAGCTCGACGTGCCGGCGGCGCGCTACAACACGATCGACGATCTGATGACCGACCCGCACCTCAAGGACGTCGGCTTCTTCCGCGAGGAGCAGCATCCGAGCGAAGGCAAGATCCGCCGCAGCAAGCTCGCCAACAGCTTCTCGGGCGGGGCGCGGGAGAGTGAAAGCCACGCGCCGCTCTACGGCGAGCACACAAGCGAGATCCTGAAGGAGCTGGGCTACAGCGCGGCCGACATCGAGAAGATGGTGGCGGGCAAGGCGGCGACCGAGGCCGCCGAGCGCTAGACTCTCAGAACGGCTTGTCGCCCTCGATCAGCACGCGCTGCATGATGCGCCGCTCGCCCATCGGATAGTCGACATCGACCCGGTGCATGGTGGCGCGGTTGTCCCAGACCACGCAGTCGCGGACGGTCCATTGGTGCACGAAATGGTGCCTGGGCTTGCGCGCTTCGGCGGCGAGCTCGTCGAGCAGCGCGTCGCTCTCGGCGCGCTCGAAGCCGAGGATGCGGTCGAGCCGGTTGAAGTTGAGATAGAGCGCCTTGCGGCCGGTGTCGGGATGGCTGCGCACCAGCGGATGCTCGATGTCGGGCGTCTCGGCGATCTCCTGCGGTGTGCGCGGCGAGGGTCGGTTCGACGCGCGCGGCGTGTCATAGGCATGCATCGCCCGCTTGCCGTCGATCCGCTTCTTCGTCGCCTCCGGCAGCGCCTCGTAGACCGAGTGCATGTTGCAGAACCAGGTGCGGCCGCCGTGGCTCGGGATTTCCATGCTGTGCAGCAAGGTCGCCTTGGCCGGCACCGCCATGTAGGAATCGTCGGTGTGCCAGTCTTCCGAGCGCAGCGCCGTCTTGTCGGTCGTGCCGTCGGCCATCAAGGTGCTGACCATGGTCGAGACTTCCGGCACCTCGTTGTTGCGCTTGTAGCGCAGCAGCTGCGCGCGCGGCGTGCCGAACGCCCGCGCGAAGTCGCGCATCTGCGGCGCCGTCATCGGCCGGCCCGGCACCACGACCAGCAGATGCTCGCCGAGCGCGCGGTTGAGCGCCGTGGCCACCTCGGGCTTCCCCGCGTCCTGCCAGCCGATGCCTTCGATGCGGGCACCGAGCGGCGCCTCGAGCGGAACGACTTTCATGGCGCAAGCCTAGCGCGCAAACAGGGTGGAAACCAATTCCGTCATCCGGGCGCGCGCCGCCCGCACCAGCGCCGCCGCCGTCTGCCAGGCCGGCATCGCCTTCACGAAGGCATAGGCCCGGTCGCGCCAGGCGAAGAACCTCGTATCGGCCCAGGCGAACCAGCCGATCGTCATCAGGGTCGGCCGCAGCACGCGATAGAGCCGCGCGACGATCGCCGTCGCCAACAGCTTGCCCACGATCACCGAGGCGAGTGCCGCGCTATAGTGGCCGTGCACGCCGAACCAGAACGCCGCGAACTTGATCGGCAGGAGCAGGATCGAAGGGGCGACGAACGTCAGCAGCGCCCCATACGGCGGCAACCGCGCCAGCCGCGCTTCGAGCCGCGCGATCGGCGGCCAGGCCGCGAGCGCCGCCGTCACCTTGTTCAGGTAACGGATCACGAAGAAGACGATCGCGGCCGCGAGCGGCACCAGCGCCATCTGCAGCGCGCGCTTGAGATGTTGCTTCATGGGTGACGTATGTAGGGCGCGAACAAGGCTATTTCACGGGGATGATCGGCGACCCGATGCGTATCCCGGTCATGACCCTGCTCAAGATCCTCGCGACCCTCCTCGTTGCCCTCACCTTCGTGCTGCTGGCCCTGCCGGGCTTCGCGGCCAGCGACAATGACGGCGTCACCAACGGCGCGCCGGCCACTCCCGGCGATCCCGCCGCCAAGCCGCGACGGCACCATCACACGCATCACGGCACTCAGCAGC
>VBAF01000084.1 GCA_005884705.1 Alphaproteobacteria bacterium | reverse complement strand
GATCGCTTCGGCGGCCTCGGGGTAGCCGAGATGGCGCACCATCATGGCGCCCGACCAGATCTGGCCGATCGGGTTGGCGATCCCCTTGCCGGCAATGTCCGGCGCCGAGCCGTGCACCGGCTCGAACATCGAGGGGAACTTGCGCTCCGGATTGATGTTGCCCGACGGCGCCACGCCGATCGAGCCGGTCAGCGCCGGGCCGAGGTCCGACAGGATGTCGCCGAACAGGTTGGAGCCGACCACGACGTCGAACCAGTCCGGGTTGCGCACGAAATGCGCGGTCAGGA
>VBAF01000083.1 GCA_005884705.1 Alphaproteobacteria bacterium | reverse complement strand
TGAAGTGATGCCCGCCTTCAAGCAGATGAGGGCCGCAGCCGACTAAGGGAGAGAACGATGATCTACGAAGTGCGCACCTACACGCTGAAGCCGGGCACCGTCCCGCAGGCCGAGCAGGCCTTCGCCGACAAGATCGCCGAACGGGTCAAGTACTCGCCGCTGGCCGGCTTCTGGCGCAGCGAGGTCGGCCCGCTGAACCAGATCATCCATATCTGGCCGTACAAGGACACCAACGAGCGCGCCAAGATCCGCGCCGAGGTCATCGAGAAGAAGGTCTGGCCGCCGGCGATCGCCGACTTCGTGGTCAACATGGAAAGCAAGATCCTGCTCGGCGCACCTTTCTCGCCCAACTTCGCGCCGGGCGAGCACGGGGGCATTTACGAGTTCCGTACCTACACCTACGCGACGGCCATGATCCCGAAGGTGATGGACGTCTGGTCCAAGCACGTCGCGGCGCGCACGGCTCTATCGCCGCTGATCTTCGCGGGCTATCCCGACATCGGCACGCTCAACCAGTGGGTCCATGTCTGGGCCTACAAGAACATGGGCGAGCGCGAGCGCATCCGCGGCGAGGCCGTTGCCAAGGGCATCTGGCCGCCGCCGCGCGATCCCAGCATCGTGATGCTGCGCCAGGAGACACTGCTCGCCATCCCGGCCAAGTTCTCACCACTGAAGTAACGGAGGCGACGATGGCGGTCACGATCCGGCAGGTCGGTCCCTGCCTGGCGGGCGAGGTCGACGGCATCGACATGGCCAAGCCGATGACGGCCGCCGAGGTGGCCGCCATCCATGCCGGCATGGACAAGTACGCCGTGCTGGTGTTCCGCAACCAGCAGCACATCAGCGACGAGCAGCAGCTCGCCTTCACCCAGAGCCTGGGGCCGATCGAGCATGCGATCGGCACCAGCCTGCGCGCCGCCAACGAGGCGCGCCTGCCGACGACCTTCGCCGACGTCTCCAACCTCGACAAGAACGACAAGCCGTTCGCCCGCGAGGACCGGCGGCGGCTGTTCGCGATCGGCAACCGGCTGTGGCACTCCGACAGCTCGTTCAAGGTGACGCCGGCCAAGTACTCGCTGCTGCGCGCGGTCAGCATCCCGTCGAAGGGTGGCAACACGCAGTTCGCCGACATGCGCGCCGGCTACGATGCGCTCGACGACGAGACCAAGGAAGAAGTCCAGGACATGGTGTGCGAGCACAGCCAGATGTTCTCGCGCCAGATCATCGGCTTCTTCGACTTCACCGAGGAGGAGCGCGAGCGCTTCAAGCCGGTGCGGCAATGCATGGTGCGCACCCATCCGGTGACCGGCCGCAAGTCGCTCTACCTGTCGAGCCATGCCGGCGGCATCGTCGGCTGGCCGATGCCGGAAGCGCGCGGCTACCTGCGCGACCTGATCGAGCACGCCACCCAGCGCGAGTTCGTCTACACCCACAAATGGCGGATCGGCGACCTGGTGATGTGGGACAACCGCCAGACCATGCATCGCGCCCGACCCTTCCCGGTCGACCAGCCGCGCGACATGCGGCGCACGACCTTGGCCGGCGACGGCCCGACGGTGGCGCAGCTCGCCGCCTGATGCAGATCGGCTTCAACCTGCCCAACTCGGGGCCGCTGTCCAAGGTCGCCGACATGACGCGCCTCGCCGTCGAAGGCGAGGCGATGGGCTTCGACTATCTCACCGTCACCGACCACGTCGTGCTGCCCGACACCAAGGTGCCGGGCTATCCCTATTCCGAGAGCGGCGCGTTCTATGAGGAGGCACCGCTCGAGCGGCACGAGCAGCTGATGGGCATGGCCTGGATCGCCGCCAAGACCTCGCGCATCCGGCTGGTCGCCGCCGTGCTGGTCGTGCCCCATCGCCCCGCCGTGCTGGCGGCCAAGATGCTGGCGACGCTCGACGTGCTGAGCGGCGGGCGGCTGGTGGTCGGCATCGGTGCGGGCTGGCTCAAATCGGAGTTCGATGCCGTCGTCACCACGCCGTTCCCGGATCGCGGCAAGGTGACGGACGAATATATCGACGCCTTCCGCGTGCTGTGGACCGAGGCCAGGCCGCGTTTCGCCGGCACCTACGTGAAGTTCGACGGCATCGTGCTCGAGCCCAAGCCGATCCAGCAGCCGGTGCCGATCTGGGTCGGCGGCGAGGGCTTGAACTCGCTGCGCCGCGCCGCGCGGGTTGCCGAGGCCTGGTATCCGATCGGCAGCAACAACCAGCACCTGCTCGACACCCTGCCGCGGCTCGAAGCCGGCATCGCCCGCCTGCGCCAGGCGACGGCCGAGGCCGGCCGCGATCCGGCGTCGATGGGCGTCAGCTTTCGCGTCAAGCGCTACGGCGCTGCGGTGCCGGCCAAGGCCAACAACGGCGAGCGCCGGCTGTTCTCGGGCAGCGAAGCCGACCTGATCGCCGACCTCCGCGCGCTCAAGAAGATGGGCGTCGGCGCGATCGACATCGACTTCGGCCGGCCGACCGTCGATGCGGTACTGGCCGAGATGAAGCGGTTCCGCGCCGCCGTGATCGAGAAGATCTAGACCGGGTCGAGGACGACGACCGGGATCTCGCGCGGCGTCTTCTTCGCGTAATCGGCGTAAGGCGGCCAGAATTTCAGCGCGCCTTCCCACAACTTCGCGCGCTCAGGCCCCGAGACGGTGCGCGCCTTGGCCTTCACCGTCTTGGTCCCGACCTGCACCTCGACCTCGGGATGGACGAGGAGATTCTTGTACCAGCCGGGATGATCCGGCGCGCCGCCCTTGGAGGCGACGATGTAGTAAGCGCCGTTGCCGGTGTCGCCGTAGAACAGCGGGAAGAGGTACTTCTCGCCGCTCTTGCGGCCCTTGGTCACCAGCAGCAGCGCGGGAGCCGTGATCTCCTTATCCATGCCGGGCGGCTTGAGCGTGTACATGTGGCCGTCCTTGCCGCCGCTCTTCAGATAGCGGTCGATATGGTCCGACATCCACTTCGGCAGGCCCTCGGGCACCTTTGCTTGGATCATGTCAGTTCCTTTCACATCAGTCAGGGCAGCTTTGTCGACTGCCAAGTCACCATCTGCCAGCGCCCGCCGCGCTTGGCATAGACGTCGGTGAAGCGCACGCCGAAGGCAAGGGGATTGCCGTTCGCCGTCACCTTGATCTGCGCGATACCGGTCAGCACGACTGTGTCGCCGAGATCCTGCGCCTTCACGTCGGACGGCTCGACCGCCGTGTAGACGGTCGAACCCGATGTCATGTTGTCGATCAGGCTGCGCTTGGTGTCGAGCCGCGCCGACGAATGCGTGTAGATAAGGTCATCGGCGATCAGTGATTCAAGGGTCGCCGTGTCCTTCGCCGCCATCGCCTGCATGCGCTTCCTGTCGAGGTCGATCACCGTCTGTCCGTTGCCTGCCATGGAGTCCTCCGTCAGTTGATCTCGATCACGCCATCGCCGCCGGCATAGAGCCTGTCGACCGACGCCTTGCGCCGCTCCAGCGTGGCGCGCTGGTTGATATAGCCCTTGTCGGTGATCTCGTTGCCATCGACCGAGGGCGGCTCGGCCATCAGGATCACACGCTTGACCTTCATCGACGAGCCCTTGGCCTCGGCGTTCATCCGCGCGAGGCCGCGCTTCACCGTCTCGACCACCTTGGGATGTGCCAGCACCTCCGCCGTCGAGAGCTGCACGTTCTCGTCGCCCGCGATGTGCCGGCAGGCGGCGACGTTGGGGAAGCCGAGCAGGCCGACATAGTCGCGATCCTGGCCGCAGACTACGGCGTCCTGCAGCACCGGCGAGACGGCGGCCACTGCCGTGCTGCGCAAGGTGCCGACCAGCACGAAGGTGCCGCTGGTGAGCTTGAAGTCCTCGACCACGCGGCCGTCGAACACCAGGCCCTGGCTCGGATCGGCCGGATCGACGAAGCGGCCGGCATCGCCGATCTGGTAGAAGCCCTCCTCGTCGAACATCTCGGCGGTGAGGTCGGGCCGCTTGTAGTAGCCCGGCGTGACGATCACGCTCTTGAGGCGCAGCTCGTAGCGCCCTTCCTCGCCGGTCGGCACCATCTTGAGCCGCACGCCGGGAAACGGCAGGCCGACCAGCCCGACCCGCTCCGACGCCCAATGCACCGTGGTCGCGGTCGGCGCCGTCTCGGTCGACCCCCAGCCGGTGACGAACGGCAGGCGATAGCCGGTATGCTTCACCGCCAGCCGTTCCATGCGGTCGTAAAGGTCGCTCGACAAGGTCGCGCCGCCATAGGCGAGCGAGTTCAGGTTCTTGAAGAACTTCTGCGCCAGTCCCTCGTCCTTCTCGAGCGCGGTGGCGAGCATGGCGTAGCCCGCCGGCACGTTGGCGAAGTAGGTCGGCGAGATCTCGCGCAGGTTCCTGAGCGTCTCCTCGAACAGGCCGGGCAGTGGCTTGCCGTCGTCGATCCAGGTCGTGCCGCCCTCGGCGAGATTGCCCTGGAAGGTCGCGTTGCCGCCCATCGTGTGGTTCCACGGCAGCCAGTCGAGCATGACCGGCACCGGATCGGTCGGCTTGCGCACCTTGGCGCACATCATCTCCTGGGTGTTGATCACCGCCTTGGGCATGCCGGTGCTGCCCGAGGTGAACAGGAACTTGCCGACCGTCTCGGGCTCGATCCGGTCGATCGATTTCTGCACCGCGTCCGACGGCTTGGTCGCGACCAGCTCGCTCCAGGGCAGCGACGGCCGCTTGGGCGGCGCCTTGTCGACATGGACCAGAAGCACGCCGTCGAGCGGCAGGTCAGCCAGCGCATCCGCGTAGATTTCGCCGTTCTGCACGAACACCAGGCCCGGCTTGATCAGCTCGAAGACGTATTTCAGCTTGGCGTGATCGAGGCTCATCACCGAGTAGGCCGGCGACACCGGGGCGAGCGGCGCGCGCGCCTGCATCGCCGCCATCGACAAGAGCGCGAACTCGATCGAGTTGGACGACAGGATCATCACCGCCTTGTCGGGCCCGAAGCCGCGATCGAGCAGCGCCTGGGTCACCGCATCGACTTGCTGCTTTGCCTCGCCATAGCTGAGCTTCAGCCAGGCGCGCTCCGGCCCGCGGCGCTGCGCCAGCCAGACCCGGTCCGGCACCTCGCGCGCCCATTTCGCCAGGAACGCCGGCACATGCTTTTCGTACGGCTTCAGCCGATGGTTCGACTGCAGCAGGATCGTGCCGTCGCCGCGCCGCTCGACCCGGATGTCGCGGCTCAGGAAATCGATTGGCTTGAACGGGGCCTGCAGCAAACTATCCACCGGCTGTTCCTCTTTAGTTCTCGTCAACTCCCATCTAGTCGGTTCCTCGCCTCGTCGGCAAGTGACTCTCGAATCCCGCAGGCTGCCGATAAAGGCGCGACCGCCCGCTATGCCCGAAAGCTCTTGATCGCCTTCTCGTCGAAGGTGAGCCCCAGTCCGGGCTTCTGCGACAGCACCATGTGGCCCTTCTCGATCTTCGGCGTCTCCTGGTAGAGCGCCACCATCCACGGCATGTACTCGACGGTGAGGCCGTTGGGGCAGGCCGCCACCATGTGGACCAGCATCTCGGGCATGACGTGGCTCACCACCGGCAGGTTGAAGGCCTCGGCCATGCCGGCGACCTTCATCCATTGGCTGACGCCGCCGACCCGCGCGAGATCGATCATCACGATGTCGACCGAATGCGCCTGGATCATCTGCCGGAACGGCGCGATGCCCCAGACATACTCGCCGCCGGCGATCGGCGTCTTGAGCGCCGCCGTCACCCGCGCGAGGCCTTGATAGTCGTCGGCCGCGGTGACGTCTTCGAGCCAGAACAGGCCGACGCCCGCCTCCTCGACCCGGTGGCCGATGTCGATCGCCTGCTCGGGCCGCCAGCGCTGGTTGATGTCGCACATCAGCTTGATGTCGGGCCCGATCACGTCGCGGATCACCTTGACCCGGCGCACCTCGTCGCTCGGCGTCGGATTTCCCAGCAACGCCATCTGGGTCTTCATCTCCGTGAAGCCCTTCTTGAGCAGCGTCTCGGCCGCCTGCTGCGCCTGCTTGTCGGTCAGGCCGCGGCGCAGCGAGCCCGAGGCATAGGTCGGCACGCGGTCGCGATGACCGCCCAGCAGCTTCCACAGCGGCTGGTCGAGCGCCTTGCCCTTGATGTCCCACAGCGCGGTGTCGATCGCCGACAGCGCGAGCGTGAAGATGCCGCCCGGCCCGGCATCGCCGCTGTTGGTGCGCAGCTTGGCGACGATCTCAGCGCCGCGAGTTCCTCGACCGCGGTGTGCAGGGTGCGGGTCATCTTGCCGTAAAGCGTGACGCCGATGCCCTCGATGCCGCTGTCGGTGCGCAGGCGGAGCGCCACTGCCGGCCGCGTGCGGCCCGCCTCTTCCGGCATGTTGGCCAGCGGATCGTCCTCCGGCACCTTGAGCGGGATGGCTTCGAAACTGACAATTTTCATCGGCTTTCCTCCCGGTGGCCGCAGTTCGAAACGAAGACAGGCGCGGCTGAATGGCCGTTCACATTGCCACGCTTTTCCGCCAGAGTCCGCCGCAGCACGATAGGGAGACGACAATGGACTTCGAATATACCGACCGCACGAAGGAGCTTCAGGAGAAGCTCACCAAGTTCATGGATGAGGTCGTCTATCCGGCGGAGTCGGTCTACGAGGAGCAGCTCACCGCCGCCAAGGACCGCTGGCAGCTCCCGCCCGTCATGGAGCAGTGCAAGGCGGAGGCCAAGAAGCGCGGCCTGTGGAACATGTTCCTGCCCGCC
>VBAF01000626.1:482-2428 GCA_005884705.1 Alphaproteobacteria bacterium | reverse complement strand
ATCTCGATCCTCACGCCATCTTCGATGTCGGCCGCGCCGCGTCGCGCATCAACTTCTACGACGGGCTGTACCGCTGGGTCGACAATCCGCCCAAGATGATCCCGTGGCTGGCGGAAAGCTACTCCGCCTCGGCTGACGGAAAGACCTGGACCTTCAACCTGCGCAAAGGCGCAAAATTCCACGACGGCGGCGAGTTCACCGCCGACGACGTGATCTACAGCATCGAGCGGATGCTGGCGATGAAGAAGGCCGCCGCATCGCTGTTCCTGCCCATCATCGACCCGGGCAGCACCAAGGCGCCCGACAAGTACACCGTCGTGTTCACGCTCAAGGAGCCGTCCGCCATCTTCCTGTCCACCGTGCCGGAAATCCTGGTGGTCAATTCCAAGCTGGTGAAGAAGAACGAGAAGGACGGCGACTGGGGCCAGGCCTGGCTGGCCAAGAACGTGGCCAGCACCGGCTCCTACAAGCTCAAGCGCTACGATCCGGCGATCGGCTTCGTCGGCGAGCGCTTCGTTTCAAGGAACATTTCGCCGGCTGGCCCGCGAAGGCCTTTGACGAGATTGAGTTCCGCACCGTGCTGGAGACCAACACCCGCGTGCAGGGGATGATCAAGGGTGATTTCCAGGGTACCGATGGATACCTGCCCTTCGATCAGATCCTGCGGCTGAAAGAGTCGAAGAACGTGCAGATCCTCGAGGCGGAATCGATGCGCGTCTTCTACTTCAACATCCACAACGGCCGGTCGCTGATGAACGACGTGCACTTCCGCAGGGCGTTGGCCTATGCCTTCGACTATGACGGCTTCATCAAGGACATCCTGAAGGGTGCGGTTGCCCGCAATCCCAGCCCCAACCCGAACAACTTGTGGGGTGCGCCCAAGGACCTCAAAGGCTTCACCTACGACCTGGAAAAGGCCAAGGCGGAGCTTGCCCAGGTCAAGGAACCATTGCGGCCGATCACGATCGGCACGCTGGCCGGGTTCAGCGAGACGGAGCAGGCCGCCGCACTGCTGCAAAACGGCGCCAAGAAGATCGGCATCGAGATCAAGATCGAATCGGCGCCCTGGCCGGTCGTGCAAAGCCGGATGCAGGATCGCGACAAGAACTACGACATGGTGCCGCTGTGGAAGAGCACCTATTACGTCGACCCCAACAACTGGGTCGGCGAGCTCTACGGCTCGCGCTACATCGGAACGCGCAATTCGACGTACGCAAAGGATGCCGAGCTCGATCAATGGATCGACGAGGCGCTCGCGACCAACGACCAGGAGAAGCGGCGCGTGCTGTACGAGAAGGCGGCGACGAAGGTGACCGAGCAGGCCATGGGCATCTTCGTCTACAACACGAAGTGGTACGGCCCGTACGCCGCCAATGTCGGCGGAATCCGCTTCAGCCCGATCGGCAGCGGGCAGGACATGCGCTGGGCGTACTTCAAGTAGGCCGTAGATAAGGTCTCGATGGAACGGACTCGGTTCCGCCATTCCTCCCCTTCGCGGAGTCCGCGAAGGGGAGGTGCCCACGCAGTGGGCGGAGGGGTCATGAGCGCTCCAACCGATGCTCATGACCCCTCCGTCGGCGTAAGACGCCGACAGCTCCCCAGCTTGGCTGGGGAGGAAGTGACTACGGCGGCAGGCGCCACCGGGCTTTGGACAAGGGCCGTTCCATGCGCCGTCTAGAGATGATTCTTTCGCGACTGGCCTGGTTCGTGCCCACGCTGGCCGGGCTCGTCATCATCGTCTTCCTGATCTCCAACGTGATCCCCACCGATCCGGTGCGTGTTCTCCTGGGCGAGAACGCCACCACGGCGCAAATCGAGGCGATGCGCATCAAGCTCGGCTACGACCAGCCGCTCTGGGTCCAGCTCGCGCGGCACTTCGGCGACATCCTGTCGGGCAATCTCGGCATCAGCATCTACAGCCAGCGCCCGATATCGGAAGACCTGGC
>VBAF01000626.1:0-223 GCA_005884705.1 Alphaproteobacteria bacterium | reverse complement strand
CGTTGCTCGACTGGGACATGGAATCCCTGCACAGCGCGCTCTCCCACATCGCCTTGCCGGCCCTTACGCTGGCATTGCCGGCGGCCGCGACGCTTGTCCGCTTCACGCGGGCTGGCGTGCTCGATGTCATCAACAGCAACCACGTGCTTTACCAGCGTGCCATGGGTCTGCCGCCCGGTCTGATCGTCTGGAAATACGTGCTGCGCAACGCCATGATTTCGAC
>VBAF01000215.1 GCA_005884705.1 Alphaproteobacteria bacterium | reverse complement strand
CGCCACCGCAACGCCGCTGCTGACCGCACCGAACAGCGGTGCCACGCCAAGGCCGTTAATGTTCTGCCAATTGACGCCGACGCGCTTCAGCGCCTCGCGGTGGACCTCGGCGACCTTGACCCTGAGCTGGACCTGGTTCGGCGCGTCGACCTTGATGTTGTTGACGATCTTGGTGGCGTTTCCGCCGACATGCTGCAGCGCGATCCTGCGGGCATCCTCGGCGATCACCGCCGCGCGGACGACGCCGCTCAGCACGATCGATTCGCCCTGGTTGTCGATCTGCACGGCATTGCCGGGATGCAGCGCGTCGAGAGTCGCCTTCATGCGGCTGATCGGCGAGGTCACGCTGACGATGGTGTTGAGCAGCACGCGGTCCTGGTCGTCGACCGCGTAGAGCACGGTGTCGCCGGCCTTCTTGGCGAAGACGTAGATCATGCTCGGCGACTTCACCTGGACGTCGGCGATGTCGGGCGCGGCGACGAACACCGTCGAGGCGGCGCCCGGCAACTTGATCGCCGTGCCCTTGTTGACCTCGAGGGTCAGCGTCGGCTGCTGCGGCGGCACCACCTGGCTTTGCGCGAACGGCCGGCCGGATGCGCCACTCACCGACGGCGGTGCCGGCGCGGCGCCGGGCGCGGTCGGCTGGATCGGCGTCGGCGGCCGGGCTTGCACCTCGCGCATCTGCGGCGCGGGCGTGGCCGGCGCGTCGGCCGTGGCGACCGGCGGCGGCGGCAGGCCGACGGTCGGCGTGAGGGCGGCATTGACCGTGGTGGCGCGCGCCGGCAAGGCCATCGCCGGCTTGGTCTCGACCGGCTTGGCTTCGGCCGACTTGGCTTCGGGAAGCTTGACGTCAGCCGCCTTCGTCTCGGTGTTGGCCGACGCGGCCGGCGCTGCCTCGAGCGCCGCCTTGGCGGTGCGCTCGGCCTCGCGCCGATTGAGCTCGTCGGCGACGTTGTCGGTCGGCGTCACCTTGTGCGCCGGCTTCTTCTTGGCGGTCTTGGGCTTGGCCTGGGCCGGCACGTCCGGCTCGCTGGCGACCTGCGCCATCACCAGCGTCGACTGGAAGGCAAAGCCCAGGGAGGCCGCGAGCGCCAGCACGGCGCCGATGCGGCGCCAGGCCGGCGGGCGACCGGCCGGAAGGGAGAACGATTTCATTGTCGCTCGCTTATGGTGCGGGTGAAGGGGGTAGCGTTGATCGTCTTGTCTTCCTTGGGGACGGGTTCGCCGACGGTCGAACCGTCGATGTCCTGCTTGACGCGGGTGCCGCCGCGCAGCACGAAGATCTGCTTGCCCGCCTCGGGTGTCGTGCTGGTCGCGGCCAGCGGCTTGATCAGGCGACTCACCTGGGCGTCATGGGTGAAGCTGTCGCCCGGCTCGGCCGGCGCGTTCTCCGACATCTCGTCGGGCCGCTCGTCGGGATCCTGCAGGCTGCGCAGGACGAGCGACAGGTCGCCCATCTTGACCGCGAGAGTGACGATCTCGCTCTGCTTGGGCGTGAGCTCGAGCGTCGCCGTCTTGCCGATATCCGGCTTGTCGCCTGGCGAGAAGTCGAGCCGCTGGTCCATCGCAATCACGCGGGCGTTGCGCAGGATGGTCTCGGTCGCGGTGTGCTGGCCGTTCTTGTCGCCGTTCAGCACATGGGTCAGCAGCACGTCGACGCGATCGCCGGCATAGATGAATCCCGAGACGGCCGAGGTCGCGGTGATCGGCACGCTGACGGCGCGCGTGCCGGGCTGCAGCACCGCCGACATGAAGCCGCGCGTGCCGGCCAGCACCAGCTTGCCCTCGGTGACCGGCTCGCCGGGCGCGATCGAGCCGCGCGCGACAGCGCCGACGAAGTCCGACATCGGCCGCTTGCCCTCGACGATATAGGTCGGCGCGAGGCTGCCCTCGGGCCACGACTGCCAGCGCAGATCGTCGGGCTTGACGATCTGCCCGGTATGGATGGCGTTGCGCGCCACCAGCACCTGCAGGGTCGGCGCGACCACCGGCGGCGCCTCGCGCTGCATGCCGGCCTGGGCGAGCAGCGCCGCGCGCTCGTTCTGCAGCCAGGCCCGCGCCATGAAGGCGGTGGCGCCCGCGACGATCACCGCGAGCAGGAGAAAAACGATGCGCTTGCTGCTCATGACGCCCCCCTCGTCTCAGCTCACGGCCTGCGATGCCGCGACCCACAGGCCGCCGGCGGCGATTGCAGGGCCATACGGCAGGCCGCGCCGCAGCCGCGCGCGCAGCGGGCCGGCGACCGCCGGCTGGCCGATCGGCGCGCCGGCCAGGATGGCGAGGCCCAACAGGCCGCCGGCGATCGCGGTGACGGCCAGGAAATCGACCAGGCCGGCCGGTCCGGCGGCCGTCGCCCAGCGCGCCGATGGAGGAGGCCGCGGCGCCCAGCGCGAACACCATCTCCGCGCCACCGACCGCGAGGCCCAGCGTCAGCAGCGACAGGCGCCCGGCGGCGAGCTCGCCGCCCGCCCAGACGACGAACAGGCCGGCGATGGCCAGCGAGAAGCCGTTGGCGATGTGCATGGTGCGCAGATCCTGCGCTCCGGCCCCGATCAACAGGGCCACCAGCAGCGCAAGGCAGGCGATTTGAAGAAGCGCAAGCAGCGACATCCGATCCTACCCGACCCGGCGCCGCTCGCGCGACGCCGCCAAGACTCTCCGATGTGCCAGATTGCTTCTGTTCTCAAGGCTTAAGGGATTTTCTTGAAGAACAGGCTTAACGAATGAACGAACGAGCAAAATGGCTAATGACAACGGATATGAACGTTACAGAGATTAGCTTCGATGCAACATCAAATCAAGGCTCTAATTCATTAATTCTAAAGGCAATTTATCCCCTGATACACTTCTAATAGGGGTCTAATACAAAGGGCGGCCCATTTCTGGGCCGCCCCTTCTCCAAACTCGATCTAGCCGGTGTCAGGTCATGGCAATGCCGATATTGCCCAGCACGTTGCTGACCTTGCCGCCGACGCTGCGCATCGAGGCGATCGCGGCGACCGCAATCAACGAGACGATCATCGTGTACTCGATCGCCGTGGCGCCATGGACGTCTCGGGCCAGGCGGCGAAGCAAGGAGAGCATGAGGGGTATCTCCGTTAAGTCGTTTCTTATCTGTTACTTATGAAACGTACTTAAAGTTGACTCGTGGGTCAATGGCGCTCTTACCGCGCGTTGTCGGTCGGCACCGAGCGCAAGCTCACGACGTCGGCTGCTTCCCGGCGGTCGCGCGCCGCCTGACGGCGATAGGCCAGCCAGCTCACCGGAATCAGCGCCAGATAGATCAGGCCCAGCAAGGAGAGGCCGATCCAGGGCGAGCTCACCAGCACGCCCATGGTGAGCGCCGCCACCAGCAGCGCCGGCAGCACGAGATGGCGGGGGATGCGGCCCTTCTTGAAGGAAAAGGTCGGCAGGCGGCTGACCATCAGGCCGCCGACCACGACGAGGACAATGCCCACCACCAGCGGATGGCGTGGCCATGTCGCTTCCGCCTCGAAGCTGATCACCAGCGGCACCAGGGCCACCAGGGCGCCCGCCGGGGCCGGCACGCCGGTGAAGTAGGAGCCGGTCCAGACCGGCGGCGGGGTGTCGGCCAGCAGGGCCGTATTGAAGCGCGCGAGCCTGAGGGCCGAGCAGATCGGGAACATCAGGGTGACGACCCAGCCCAGCGGGCCGGCATCCTTGAGGGCGGCGAGATAGAGCACCAGCGCCGGCTTCACGCCGAAGCACAGGAAGTCCGACAGCGAGTCGAGCTCGGCGCCGAACCGGCTGGCGACGCCGAGCCGCCGCGCGACGCGGCCGTCGAGCGCGTCGAAGATCGCCGCCACGATCACCGCGATGACAGCGAGGCGGAACTGGCCCTGCAGGCCGAAGCGGATCGCCGTCAGGCCCGAGCACAGCGCCGCCAGGGTCAGCACGTTGGGGATCAGGCGGTTGATCGAGAAGCCGCGCAGGCCGCGGCGCATGCGAAAGTCCTTGTCCATGGCTCGAAGCCCTCGTCCTAGAACTCGACCGCGGAGCGCGGGGTTGCATCGGCGGCGCCGAGCTCGGCGATCACCGTCTCGCCGCCGATCATGCGCTGGCCGGGCGCCACCAGCAGCCGCGCGCCGACCGGCAGATAGAGGTCGGTGCGGCTGCCGAAGCGGATATGGCCGAAGCGCTCGCCCGCCGCCAGCCCCTGGCCCGGCTTGACATAGCAGACGATGCGCCGCGCCACCCAGCCGGCGATCTGCACGAAGCCGACGACCACGCCGTCGGCCCGGCGCAGCGCGATCGCCATGCGCTCATTGTCCTCGCTCGCCTTGTCGGCGGCGGCGTTGACGAACTTGCCGGGACGGTAGGCCACGACATCGACCGTGCCGGCGCACGGCGAGCGGTTGATGTGGACGTCGAACACGCTCAGAAAAATCGACACGCGCTTCAGCGGCTGCTCGCCGAGCCCGAGCTCGGCCGGCGGCACCGCGTCGACCACCATCTGCACCAGCCCGTCGGCCGGCGCGATCAGCAGCCGATCCTCCTGCGGCACGCCACGCGGCGGATCGCGGAAGAAGTAGATCGACCACAGGGTGAGCACGAACAATGGCCAGAACAGCCACGCCGCGCCGGTCAGCGCGGCGAGGAAGGTGATGCCCGCGAAGATCGCGATGAAACGCCAGCCATCCTGCAGGACGGGCACGAGGAAGTTCGCCAGCATTGTCTCAGTTGACCTTGGGCAAGCTGAAGACCTGCCCCGGATAGATCAGGTTCGGATCTCGGATCTGATCCTTGTTGGCATCGAAGATCATGGTGAAGCGAAAGCCCTCGCCGTAGTGCGCGCGGGCGATGTTCCACAGATTGTCGCCGCGCACCACGTGCAGGCGGCGACTGTCGCCCGGCGCGCTCGGCTGGCGCTCGAACTTCATCTCGAGCCGCGCCACCGGCTTGCCGTCCTGCGCCAGGCGATCGACGCGCAGGCGGTGCTGGCCGGTCTCGAGCGGCTCGCCGGGCGCCAGCCGCCAGTGGCCGTCGGCTCCCGCCTTGCCCTCGGCGACCGGCTTGTCGTCGAGATAGGCGCGCACCGTGGCGCCGGGAGCGGCCTTGCCGGTGATGGTGGCCTGGCCGCGCTCGTCGTAGTCGAGCGTCGACACCTGCAGATCGCCGGCCTTCGGCACCCCGCCGGCCGATGGCGGCTGAACCAGCGTGGCGGCACCCGACGAGGGCGAGATGAGGACCAGCGTCTCCTGGTTGCCGCTGCTCGCCTTGTCGACGCTGGGCTGCGGCACGACCGCGACCACGACCTGCTCGGAGGTCACCGGCGCGCGGCCCTCGATATGCTGCACGGCACGCAGCTCGTGCGGCCCCGGCGCGAGCGGCGGCTCCTGGGCGAGCACCACCCATTCGCCGCGCGCATCGGCTTCGCCGCGAGCGATCTCCTTGCCGCCGTCGAGCAGCACGATCTTGGCGCCTGGCGCTGAGCGCCCGGCGATCACGGCGCGGCCGTCCGGACCGATGCGCGCCACGTCGAAGCTCGGCACCATGACCGAAGCCGATGGCGCGGGCTGGCTCTCGACCGGTGCGGGCGCCGCGGTTGGCGGCGGTGTCGTCGCTACGGACGCCGTAGAGGGTTTGGATGCCGCGGGCTGGACGGCTTCGATCGCCGCCTGGTCGTTCATCTTCACACGCCAGGCATATCCGAGGGCTGCGGCGATGATCACCGCGCCCACCGCCACCAGCGCAATTACCGAGCGTGACATGAAACTCCCACTGGTGCGACGACCCACCGCGTTTGGCGTCGCCCCTCGCCACGCCGAAATGATACCATGACGCCCGGGTCCGGAAAGGCGTCGGAACCATCAATCAACAATCTCGCGTGTCCCGTGCCTGAAGCCGACTCCGCCACCCTGCCCGCCTCGGTCTGTGTTTTTTGCGGCGCCCGCTTCGGCGCCGATCCTGGCGCCCGTGAAATGGCTGCCAATTTGGGTGAATTGTTGGCGCGCGAGGGCATCACCCTGGTTTATGGCGGCGGCGGGGTCGGGCTGATGGGCGTGATGGCCAATGCGGCGCTGGGCGCCGGCGGCAAGGTGGTCGGCGTGATTCCGAGCTTTCTGCTCAAGCGTGAGGCGGGCCACCCGGCGCTGACCCAGACCCTGGTGGTCGAGACCATGCACCAGCGCAAGCTCGAGATGTTCGAGCGCTCGGACGCGATCCTCGTCTTGCCGGGCGGAATCGGCACGCTCGAGGAGTTCTTCGAGGTCCTGTCGTGGCGCACGCTCGGCCTGCACGCCAAGCCGATCGTGATCGTCGACACAAACGGCTACTGGCAGCCGCTCTCCCAGCTCCTCCACAAGGTGGTGGAAGGCGGTTTCGCGGAGAGCAGCCATCTCGACCATGTCGCCTTCGTGAGCGACCTCGAGCAGCTCCTGCCGACCATTGCGGCCATGCCGCGCGGACAGATTTCCGAGAAACCGCTCGATCGGCTGTAATTGATGCGCCGAAGCGCGCTTCCGGGCCGCCCGCCCCCATTGTGGTGGCTCTTGATTGTCACCGACATGCCGCCGGTGACGCAGACCGACTCGATCACGTCGGGATAGTTCGGCACGTCGTAACCCTTGCCCTGCAACTCCTTGATCGCGGCCTTCAGCTGCGGGATCGAGGCAGAGATGTTGGGCAGCTTGATGATGTTGGCCTCGGGGCGCATCGCAAGCTTGCCCAGTTCGGCCAGCTCGTCGTTGATCTTTTGCGCGGGCGTCAGCTTGTCGGGGAAGTTGGCGATGATGCGGCCGGTCAGCGAAATGTCCTTCAGCCTCATCTTCACGCCGGCTGTCCCGACGAAGGCCTCGACGATCGGCAGCAGGGAAAACGTTGCCAGCCCAGGTGCTTCATCAACCTTCGTCCAGACGATTTCGAGATCTGACATACCTGCACCTCCGTGCGCCGCTTTGGGTTCGGCTGAGTTGATCTATTGCTGATTATGGCCCGTCTTGTTGCACCGCCGCGAGGCAAAGGCAATCTCCGGGACGGCCACAGCACCTGGGCGCTTGGCCCATCTTTTTCCGCTACGACATCCCGCTGGTCCACGCGTCGCGAGCAAGCCGTTCGTCGACGCGCTCGCCGGCACGACCGATCCCGAGAAGGGCGCAAGACGACCGGCGCTCAGAGCCGGTCGAGCTGCTTTTCTGCCGTCTGCCCGCGCGGCATGGCGCCGAGCGTCGGCAGGAGCTGGCCGAGATCGTCGATGAAGGCCACGAGATCGAGATGCGAGCGGTCGGCGAAACCGCCCTCGACGACGGCGCGCAGCAGGGCCGCCAGTGGCCGCCAGTAGCCGCCCTGGTCGACGATCACGATCGGCTTGGCGTGCAGGCCGAGCGTGCGCCACGACAG
>VBAF01000214.1:12408-21901 GCA_005884705.1 Alphaproteobacteria bacterium | reverse complement strand
TGACGTCGCTCCACCACCAGTACATGACCGCGAAGATGATCACGAAGCCGGGGGCGACGATCCACCAGTCGACCGCGTGGACCATGCTCTCGACGCCCTTGCCCAGCATGTCGGGATGCATGCCGAGCGCGGCGCCCATCGCCAGCAAAAACGCGCCCAGCGCGCCGATCGCCGGCCATGGGCTGGGATCGACGAGATGATATGGATGCTTCGGTGCGCCGTGCGTGTCGGCCATGGTTCAGCCCCCTTTTCGAGTTCCGTCGGCGGCCGTGCCGCCGAGCAAGGTCTTGGCCCGCTCCGTCTTCGCCTCGTAGAAGGTGTACGACAGCGTGATGGTGCGGATGTCGTCGTAGCGCCGGTCCTTGGCCATCTCGGCGTCGACGAAGAAGACGACGGGCATGTCGACCGACTGCCCGGGCGCGAGCAGCTGCTCGGTGAAGCAGAAGCACTGGATCTTGTTGAACCAGCCGGCGGTGCGCTCGGGCGTGACGTTGTAGGTCGCGGTGCCGACGATCGGCCGCTGCGAGACGTTGGTGGCGCGGAAGAAGACCAGCTTCTCCTCGCCGAGATGGACCTTGACCTCGCGCTCGACCGGCTCGAAGCGCCAGGCGAGGTTGGGGTCAACGTTGGAATCGAAGCGCACCTCGACGGTGCGGCCGATCACCGGGCGCTCGCCTTCCTGCGCCACCAGCGGCGTGCCGCCGAAGCCGGTGGCCTTGCAGAACGCCTCGTAGAGCGGCACCGCGGCGTAGGCCATGCCGAGCATGCCGCCGACCACCAGCACCAGTTTCCAGGCGGTGCGGGCGTTCCTGTCCATCAGCCCTTGCCTCCCATGCGCACGAGGGTGAGGCCAAAGAAGATCGCCGCCAGGCCGAGCAAGCAGAAGAACATGAACAGGTTCTTGCTCCGCTGCCGGCGGTGGCGGTCGCTGTCGCCCGGGCGGCGGTTGTCCCGATCATCGCTTGCGGGGGCCATCACGGTCATCCCAGCAACCGGTCGAGCGGCAGCGCCGCGAACAACACGGCGAGATAGAGCAGCGAGAACTTGAACATGCGCTTGGCGACGCCGTGGCCGCGACGGTCGTCGGGCGCGCGCCAGACGACGACGGCGTGGGCGATGAAGCCGCCGCTCAGCGCGATCGCGACCGCGCCGTAGAGCCAGCCGACCGCGCCCGAGCAAGGTCGGGGCGAGCGCCACCGGCACCAGCAGCAGCGTGTAGAGCAGCATCTGCTTCTTGGTCTCGCGCGGGCCGGCCACCACCGGCAGCATCGGCACGCCGGCGCGGCGATAGTCGTCGCTGCGATAGAGCGCCAGCGCCCAGAAATGCGGCGGCGTCCACAGGAAGATCAGCAGGAAGAGCGCGATGCCGACCCACGAGACGTCGCCGGTCACCGCGGCCCAGCCGATCATCGGCGGGAAGGCGCCGGCGGCGCCGCCGATCACGATGTTCTGCGGCGTGCGGCGCTTGAGCCAGATCGTGTAGACGAAGACGTAGAACAGGATCGCCGCGGTGAGCAGCGCGGCGGCGACGAAGTTGGTCGCCAGCGCCATCAGCAGCACCGAGAAGATCGACAGCAGGACGCCGAGCCCCAGCGCGTCGTCAGGCTCGACCCGGCCAGCCGGCAGCGGTCGGTTGGCGGTGCGCGCCATCAGGGCGTCGAGGTCGCGCTCGTACCACATGTTGATACAGCCGGCCGCGCCCGAGCCGAGCGCGATCGCCAGCACCGCGAGCAAGGCCTCGAACGGATGGATATGAGCCGGCGCGATCAGCACGCCAACCAGGCCGGTGAAGACCACGAGCGACATCACGCGCGGCTTCAGCAGGTCAACGTAATCCCGCACCCGCGTCGGCTTTGTCGTCGTCCAGAGGCTCTGTGCGGTGTCGGTCATGCCCATTCAAGGCGAAGGCGCCGCCCTTGTCTTGAAGGGAGACGCCTCGCGCCGATCCTTAAGGGTGCGCCGTCGGCGAGATGTGCGGCAGCTCTTCGAAGGTGTGGAACGGCGGCGGCGAGGCCACGGTCCATTCCAGCGTCGTGGCGCCCTCGCCCCAGTAGTTCGCGCCGACCCGGCGGCCGGCGAACATGGTGCCGAACACCACGAAGATCAGCCAGAAGATGGTCGCCGCGAAGGAGATGAACGCGCCGATCGACGAGATGTAGTTCCAATGCGCCATCGCGTCGGGATAGTCGACATAGTGGCGCGGCATGCCGGCCAGCCCCGAGAAATGCATCGGGAAGAAGGTCAGGTTCACGCCGATGAACATCGCCCAGAAATGCAGCTGCGCGGCCCATTCCGGATACTGCCGGCCGCACATCTTGCCGAACCAGTAGTAGAAGCCGGCGAACATGCCGAACACCGCGCCGAGCGACAGCACGTAATGGAAGTGCGCGATCACGTAGTAGGTGTTGTGCAGCGCGTAGTCGACGCCGGCATTGGCCAGCACCACGCCGGTGACGCCGCCGACGGTGAACAGGAAGATGAAGCCGATCGCCCACAGCATGGGCACCTCGAGCTTGATCGAGCCGCCCCACATGGTGGCGATCCAGGAGAAGATCTTCACGCCGGTTGGCACCGCGATCACCATCGTGGCGGCGACGAAGTAGGCGCGCGTATCGACATCCATGCCGACGGTGAACATGTGATGCGCCCACACCACGAAGCCGACCACGCCGATCGCCACCATCGCGTAGGCCATGCCGAGGTAGCCGAAGATCGGCTTCTTCGAGAAGGTCGAGACGATGTGGCTGACGATGCCGAAGGCCGGCAGGATCATGATGTACACCTCGGGGTGCCCGAAGAACCAGAAGAGGTGCAGGAACAGGGTCGGGTCGCCGCCGCCGGCCGGGTCGAAGAAGTGGGTGCCGAAGTTGCGGTCGGTCAGCAGCATGGTGATGGCGCCGGCCAGTACCGGCAGGGCGAGCAGCAGCAGGAACGCCGTCACCAGGATCGACCAGGCGAACAGCGGCATGCGGTGCAGGGTCATGCCCGGCGCGCGCATGTTGAAGATGGTGGTGATGAAGTTGATCGCACCCAGGATCGAGGAAGCGCCCGCAAGGTGCAGCGAGAAGATCGCGAGATCCATGCCGGCGCCCTGCTGCACCGTCAGGGGCGGATAGATCGTCCAGCCGGTGCCGACGCCGCCGCCGACCACGGCCGACAGCAGCAGCAGGATGAAGGCCGGCGGCAGCAGCCAGAAGCTGATGTTGTTCATGCGCGGGAAGGCCATGTCCGGCGCGCCGATCATCAGCGGCACGAACCAGTTGCCGAACCCGCCGATCAGCGCCGGCATGACGACGAAGAACACCATGATCAGGCCGTGCGCCGTCACCACCGTGTTCCACAGATGGCCGTTCGGCGTGCCGTCGGGCCCGTTGAAGAACTGGACGCCGGGATTCATCAGCTCGAGCCGCATCACCACCGAGAAGGTGGCGCCGATGAAGGCGGCGATGATCGCGAACACCAGGTACATCGTGCCGATGTCCTTGTGGTTCGTGCTGTAGACGAAGCGACGCCAGCCGGTCGGCGTGTGGTGCTCGTCGTGATGGTCGTCGTGGGCGTGGGCGCCGTGCGCGGTGGCCATTGATGTCTCCGGAAGCGCTTAGCGGTTGGCGGGCGGGCTGGCGGACGCGACGCTCGATGCGGGCACGAGCCCGGCGGCCTTCTTCTTGTCCGCGGCCCATTTGTCGAAGTCGGCCTTGGAGACAACGCGCACCGCGATCGGCATGTAGGCGTGGGCGTTGCCGCAGATCTGCGAGCACTGGCCGAAATAAATGCCTTCCTTGGGGACCTCGATCCAACCTTCGTTGAGGCGGCCGGGGATCACCGTCTTCTTGATGCCGAAGCCCCACACCGTCCAGCCGTGCATCGAATCGGCGGCGGTGCCGATGATGCGGACCACGGTGTTGGCCGGGATCACCATCTCCTCGTCGACCGCGAGCTGGCGCGGCTGGTCGGGCTTGAGCTTGGCCCGGTCAGCCTCGGCCAGGATGCGGCTGTCGACCGAGATGTTGCCCTGGTCGGGATATTCGTACTGCCAGTACCACTGATGGCCGGTCACCTTGACCGTCATCGTCGCGTCAGGCGCCTTGTCGCCGTAGTACAGCAGCCGGAACGACGGGATGGCGATCACCACCAGGATCAGGATGGGCAGGATCGTCCAGGCGATCTCCAGCACCGTGTTGTGCGTCGTCACGGTCGGGGCCGGATTGCGCGAGGCGTGGAAGCGCCACATCGCGTAGAGCAGCAGCGCCAGCACGAACAGCGAGATCAGGGTGATGATCACCAGCAGGAGGTCGTGCAGGGCGGCGACGTGCTCCTGGAGGGGGGTGAAGGAGGCCGGGAAGCCCATCTGCCAATCGTGCGGCACGCCGATCACCGGCAGCTTCGCCTGCGCGAAAGCGCTGCCGGCGAGGCCACCCACGAGCCCGAGGGCTGCCAGCAGCGATCCGAAAAGAATGCCCAACCACCGCGTGCCGATCATCCGATCTTCCCCTCGAGCCCCGCCTTGTTCTTGAGGATTCCGACTCGCAAAATCCCCCGCAATTCAAAGCGGTTAGTACCAGATATAGGAGTAGGTGGTAACGGGTTTTCGAGGCCGGTCGATATGTGGCGGCCAGTCGCAGCCGGCCTTCTACGCGGACAAGTTCGCGGTTACGCGAACAAGTTCGCGGTTACGCGAACAAGTCCGCGGTTACGCGAACAACTTGGCCAGCGCGTCGCCCTGCCCCCGCGCCTGCAGGGTGGCCGCGAATGCCGGCTGGCCGCGCGCGAGCTTGCCGTTCTCCAGGGCGAACGCGGCGGCACCCTTGGAGTCCTCGACCGCCACCACCCGAAGCTGTCCTTCGATGCGGTCGGTCCGCACGACGAGATCGACCGAGCGCGCCAGCGGCGCCGAAGTCACCTCTGGCCTGACTGCCGCCAAGGTGCCCGGCGGGCCGCGCAGCAGACGCTCGGACAGCGCCGCGATGTCCTCGGGGGCCGCGCCGTCCAGCACCAGCAGGCCGGGCTCGAGCCGCGCGGCGGCCGCCATCAGCATCGCGAACGATGCCGCCGCCGAGGTCACCAGCTCGACCGTCGACGACGATGCCGGCCGCCGGAAATGCCGATGGCTCGCCACGGTTACCACCCGCAGCATCGGATCGAGATCGCGGGCCAGCGCGGCGAGCAATGCCGTCTTGCCGCTGCCGGCCGGCCCGCTGACCAGCACGTTGAGCCGGCTCCGCACGCACAGCCGCAGCAGCTCCGCCACCGGCCGGTCGAGCATCCCGACCGACACCAGGCCCTCGAGCGTCGCCTGCCCGGGCTCGGCCCGGCGCAGGGTGAGCACGGGGCCCGCCGGCGCGGCGGGCGGGAAGATCACGAAGCCCGCTGAGCCGTCGCGCAGCTGGAAGTCGGCCATGCCGCCGGCCGGACGGCCGACCAGCCGGGCCGCAAGCTCGGTCAGCTGCGCCTCGTCGCGCGATCGCCACCGACTGCGGACCGTTGATGAAGATCGCCCGCACCGCGGGGTCCGACCACAGCCGCTCGATCAGGCCCAGCCCCGCCACTTCCCTGAGCGTCGATGCGGCCGGCGGCTCGGCCTGCTTGGACGCCACCGTCTTCGTTGCCTCTTCGACGGCGGCGCTCGGCGCGAGGCCGCCCTTCGCCAGGTCGAGCGCATGGGCAAGCAGGCGCTCCAACGACGGCGCCTCGCGCGGCGTCACCGTGACGATCGGCGACGGCGGCGGCTCGAGCGCCTTTTCCGGCACTTCCGGCCGCGCCGTTGCCGCCGGCGCGTCGCCCGGCCACGGCGCCTTCGGCGGCTCGCCGTCGAACGTCACGACCGGCGGAGGATCGGCGAGTTCGGGGTTGGCGGGACCAGTCTGCTTTGCGACAGCAGGCGAGCGTAGCTCGGGCGCAGGTCCCGGCGGCGGCGATGGGAGAACCTCGTCGGCAGGTCCATGCAGCGCCAGCAGCTCGGCCACCAGGCGGCGCAGCTCGTAGCTGGTCAGCGTGACGCCGCGGGTGCGGAAGTGGTTGTGCAGCAGTTCGCCGAGTTGATAGGCGATCTCGGGCGGCGAGCGGCCGACCGCCAGCACGCCGCGCACCGCTTCGAGGCGGTCGCGACAGAAGGAATGCCAGGTCGTCTGCATCTCGCGGCCGCGATTGGCGTCGCCGCGCAGCGGGAAGATCTGCTCGATCGGACGCGGCCCCGCATCGCCGTGGCCGACAATGCGGTCAAGCGCAGGAGTCATGGAATTGGGGACGCCGTCCGTAGGCCGGCCCCCGCCGCCGAACGCGGTCATCGCTCGATCCGTCTGATTACACCCAAACACCCAAGCCTCGACACTGGGTCCCACACCCACGAGGCCGGTCACACTTTAGCCACGGCTGAACCTGCCGCGCCATGCCAATCCGCAGGCTGGCGCAGAAAACATTCGCCACTTGTGTTTCAGGCAACCGCCATTATGGTCGCGCGGCCTCGAAGGCCGCCAATCCAAGGAGCCGCCATGCGTCCGGCCTTGCCTGCCCTTCTCCTCCTGCTGCTGGCCTCGGCGAGCGCCACAGCGGCCGACAAGGAGAACACCCTCTATATCGACCTCAAGGACAATTGCCGGGTCGTGATCGAGATGCGGCCCGACCTCGCGCCCAAGCACGTCGCCCAGATCAAGAAGCTGGCGCGCGAGGGCAAGTACGACGGCATCGTCTTCCATCGCGTGATCGACGGCTTCATGGCCCAGACCGGCGACCCCGACGGCACCGGCATGGGCGGCATGGGCGAGCGGCTGCCGGGCGAGTTCAGGCTGCCGGGCGAGTTCAGCAAGGAGCCGCACGTGCGCGGCGTCGTCTCGATGGCGCGCACCAACGACCCCAACAGCGCGCGCAGCCAGTTCTTCATCTGCTTCAAGGACGCCAATTTCCTCGACGGCCAGTACACCGTGTGGGGCAAGGTCACGTCGGGCATGGATCACGTCGACAAGATCAAGAAGGGCGAGCCGCCCTCCAACCCCGACAAGATGGTCAAGGTCCAGGTCGCCGCCGACGCCAAGGGCTGAGGCGCAGCGTCCCACCCGTCCAGCCGTCGTCCCAAGCCCTCTGGGACGCCTCGGATGCCGATTCTACAAGGGTTTTAGGCGGATCGTCCCAGGTTCCGCCCCCCTGCTAGGTGAGTGCGGCGCAGGCGCGCTGGATGCGCCGGCCAGCCTCTTCCAGCAGGTCGGTCGCGGTGGCGTAGGAGATGCGGAACGCCGGCCCCTGGCCGAACGCCGAGCCCTGCACCACCGACAGGCCCTCGGACTCGAGCAGGTAGTTCACGAAGTCGGTGTCGTTCGCGATCACCTTGCCGGCCGGCGTCTTCTTGCCGATCGCACCGGCGCACGACGGATAGACGTAGAACGCGCCTTCCGGCCGCGGGCACTTCAGCCCCTTCGACTGGTTCAGCATCGACACGATCAGGTCGCGACGCTGCTTGAAGATCGCGACGTTCCTCGGGATGAAGTCGATCGGCCCGTTGAGCGCCGCCACCGAGGCGGCCTGGCTGATCGAGCTGGCGTTCGAGGTGCTCTGGCTCTGCACCGTGATCATGGCATCGATCAGCTTCTGCGGCCCGGCCGCGTAGCCGATCCGCCAGCCGGTCATGTTGTAGGCCTTCGACACGCCGTTCATGGTCAGCGTGCGGTCATAGAGCCTGGGCTCGACCTCGGCCGGCGTGGCGAACACGAAGTCGTCGTAGACCAGCTTCTCGTACATGTCGTCGGTCAGCACGTGGACCTGCGGGTGCTTGAGCAGCACGTCGCATAGCGCCCGCAAGTCGGCCTTGGTGTAGGCCGCGCCGGTCGGGTTGCTGGGCGAGTTCAGGATGATCCACTTGGTCCTGGGCGTGATCGCGCGCTCGAGCGCCTCGGGCTGCAGCTTGAAGCCCTTCGATTCGGGGCAGTCGACGATCACCGGCACGCCTTCGCCGAACAGCACCATCTCGGGATAGGACACCCAGTAGGGCGCCGGGATGATGACCTCGTCGCCCGGATTGAGCGTCGCCAGCATGGCGTTGAAGATGATCTGCTTGCCGCCCGAGGTGACGACGGTCTGGCTCGGCTTGTAGTCGAGCCCGTGGTCGCGCTTCATCTTGGCGACGATCGCCTGGCGCAGCGCCGGCGTGCCCGGCACCGCGGTGTACCTGGTGTCGTTGGCATGGATCGCCTTGATCGCCGCCTCCTTGATGTGGTCGGGCGTCGGGAAGTCGGGCTCGCCGGCGGCCAGGCCGATGACGTCCTTGCCCGCCGCCTTCATCTCCAGGAACTTGCCCTGCGCGGCATTGGTCGGAGAGGGCTTGATGCGGCCAAGACGGTCGGCAATGAACGCCATAACGCGGACGCCTCCTTCGGGCGGTTGGAAAATGCGGGCGGAAGCTACTGGCGCGTGGCTTATCCCGCAAGGCGGCCAGGGACTTTGGGCGGACTATTTATCGTCGGGGTTCATCCTACGCGCGCTAATCCACCGACCTCACCGACGCCTCGACGGTCATCTTGGCGTCGCCGCTGCCGACGCGTCGGCCGCTGACTGGCGCGGCGTCGCGATAATCGAGCCCGACCGCGACCCGCAGGCTGTCGCCGCGCGGCGAGATGCCGTTCGTCGGATCGAAGCCGACCCAATCCAGCCCCGGTGCCCAGGCCTCGGCCCACGAATGGCTGGTGCGGCCGACACGCAGCGCGGGATCGTCGTTGCGCAGATAGCCGCTGACATAGCGCGCCGGCACGCCGAGCCGACGGCAGGCGGCGATGAAGACGTGCGTGGCGTCCTGCGCGACACCCGCGCCGCGGGCGAGCGCCTCGGCCGCGGTGGTCTCGACGCTCGACACGCCGGTCCTGTAGGCGATGCGCCGGCCGACGCGCTTCATCAGCTCGTGCAGCACCATCACCCGCTGCGTGGAGTCCGCGGCGCCCTCGCCGAGGCCCTCGATCAGCGGCTCGAAGCTCTCGTCGTGGCTCGCCATGCCGGTGTTGCGCAGCCAGAACGGCGGCGGCAGGGACGGCGTCGCGGCATAGCGCAGCCACTGGTCGGCGCCGCTGTATTCGTAGAGCCCGTGCACCGCGATCTCGACCGCGTCGTGCGCCGCGGCGACCGAGAAGGTGGTGACCTGGTTGCCGTGCCCGTCGGTCCATTCCGAGCGCTTGCCCGGCCCGTCGATGCGCCAGTCGAGAACGCGCTGGCCGCTCGCCGGGATCGGCCTGAGGCGGACGTCGTGGATCGAATGGCCCGACCGCCGGTCGAACTCGAAGCGCGTGAGGTGGTGGACCGAGAAGCGCATCACCCTCAATCCAGCAGGAACTGGCGGCCGATCTCGTCGGACAGCCTTGCGATGTCGTCACGCACGCCGCCGAGGAACGTGTGCAGGCCGGCCTCGTAGACCTTGTCGATGCTTGCGTAGCGCAGCCGCGCATGCAACTCGCCCGCCAGCCGGTCGGCCTCGCCGCGCGTGCCGTAGGCGTCGGCCAGCTCCTGCATGCTGAGATCG
>VBAF01000214.1:10196-12368 GCA_005884705.1 Alphaproteobacteria bacterium | reverse complement strand
CAGCTCGGCGATCCTCATCGGATCGAGCGAGCTGCGGTAGACCCGCCGGTAGGTCCGCACCGCGCCGATGCAGGCCAGCACCTCGGACCAGGCGAAATAGTCGAGATCCTCGGCGTGCGGCCGGCCGTCGGGCATCAGGCGATGGTACTTCACGTCGAGGATGCGGGCGGTGTTGTCGCCGCGCTCGAGGAAGGTGCCGAGCTGGAAGAAATTGTAGGCCTCGTCGCGCAGCAGCGTGGTCTGCGCCACGCCGAAGATCATCACCGCCTGCCTCTTGACCATTTCGATCAGCGCGCCACGGTCGAGGCTGGCGCGGTTGCCGCGCAGCTTGGCGCTGAGCTCGAGCCACAGGCTGTTCAGGCTTTCCCACAGATCGACGGTGATGTTGTTGCGCTCCTCGCGCGCGTTGCGCCGCGCCTGACCGATCGAAGAAACGATCGAGGACGGGTTGGTCTCGTCGAAGGCGAGGAAATCGACCAGGTCGACCAGCCGGCCGCCCTGGCGTTGGGATTGTCCGGCCTGCCCCTGGTGCTGCGCCTGGCTGTCGCGGAACTCGTCCTCCATGCCGAAGATCGCCACCACGTTCTCGGCTTCCTTGCCGCTCGACTGCAGTGCCATGCGCTGCGTCGCCTCGATCAGCCGCGCCGTCGTCTTGGCGCGCTGCAGGTAGCGGCTCATCCAGTAGAGGTTCTTGGCGGTCGAGCTCAGCATTTCCCGTCGTCCCGACTCGCGCGGATCATATCCGCGCTTGAGCGAAGCGGAGTGGAGGGACCTTTTCTTCGTGACGAAGAGATCCCTCGACTGCCCCGCCCGTCGGGCGGCTTCGCTCGGGATGACGGGCTCACTCACCCACCTCCGGCGCCAGCACCCAGGTGTCCTTGGTGCCGCCGCCCTGGCTCGAGTTGACCACCAGCGAGCCTTCCTTGAGCGCGACCCGGGTGAGCCCGCCGGGCACGATGGTGATCTTCTTGCCGGACAGCACGAAGGGCCGCAGATCGACATGCCGCGGCGCCACGCCTTGCGCGACGAAGGTGGGACAAGTGGAGAGCGCCAAGGTCGGCTGGGCGATGTAGTTCCACGGCCGTGCCTTCACGCGTTGCGCGAACTCCTCGATCTCGGCTTTCGACGAGGTCGGCCCGACCAGCATGCCCTTGCCGCCCGAGCCGTGGACCTCTTTCACCACCAGCTCGCCCAGGTGCTCGAGGATGTATTTGAGGTCGTCGGCGCGGTCGCCGCGATGGGTCGGCACGTTCTGCAGGATCGGCTCCTCGCCGAGATAGAAGCGGATCATCTCCGGCACGTAGGTGTAGGTCGACTTGTCGTCGGCCACGCCGTTGCCCAGTGCATTGACGATGTTGACCCGACCCGCCCGCAACGCGCCCAGCAGCCCGGCGACGCCGAGCCAGGAGTCCGGCCGCATCGCCAGCGGATCGAGGAAGCCGTCGTCGACCCGGCGGTAGATCACGTCGACCCGCTGCGGCCCGCGCGGCGTGCGCATGTAGACGCGGCCCTCGTCGACGAACAGGTCGGAGCCCTTGACCAGCTCGATGCCCATCTCGTCGGCCAGGAAGGCATGCTCGAAATAGGCTGAATTGTAGTGGCCCGGCGTCAGCAGCACGACGTTGGGCTCGGCGTCGTCGCTGAACGAGACCGAGCGCAGCGTCTGCAGCAGCTCCTCGGTATAGTCGGCGACCGGCAGCACGCGTATCGCCGAGAACAACTCGGGTGCCAACCGCATCATCACCTCGCGGTTCTCCAGCACGTAGGACACGCCGGACGGCGTGCGCACATTGTCCTCGAGAACGTAGAAGTCCTTCTCGCCGACGCGGACCAGATCGATGCCGGCGATATGCGCGTGCACGTCGCCCGGCAGGGCGAGCCCCTGCGCCATGGCGACGAACTCGGCGTTCATCAGGATCTGCGCCTCGGGGATGACGCCGGCGCGGCAGATCTCGCGGGCGTCGTAGGCGTCGGCCAGGAAGGCGTTGAGCGCGCGCACGCGCTGCGCCAGGCCCTTATGGAGAAAGTCCCATTCGTCCCAGGCGATGACCCGCGGGATGATGTCGAACGGGATGGTGGTCTCGTGGCCCTCGGTCGCGCCGTAGGCGCCGAAGGTAATGCCGTGGCGGCGATAGAACAGGTCGACCTCGTGGCGCGTCGCGGCCAGCCGCT
>VBAF01000214.1:0-10106 GCA_005884705.1 Alphaproteobacteria bacterium | reverse complement strand
ATCCGGCATTTCGCCCCCTGTCGAGTTGCAATATAAGCAATCGACGGGCCAGGCAAAAAGGCACGTCGGAGGCGCCCCCATGAGGAGCCCATGAAACAGGTGCTCATCGAACAATACGGCACACCGTGGGAAGTGGCACGCTGCGCCGAGGTCGCCGATGTCGGCGATCCGGCGGCCGACGAGGTCGTGTTCGACGTGCTGGCCTTCCCGATCAATCCGGCCGACATGGGGTTCTGCCGCGGCAGCTATCGCCTCAAGCCGCCCTTGCCCGCGACTCCGGGCGCCGAATGCGTCGGCCGGGTCACCGCCGTCGGCGCGCAGGTCAAGCACGTCAAGCCCGCCGACCTGGTGATCAACCTGCAGCGCGAGAACTGGGCGCAGAAGCGCCGGGTCAAGGGCGACGACGCGATCCCGCTGCCGGCCGGCATCGACCTCAGGCAGGCGGCGATGGTGCGCATCAACCCGCCGACCGCCGAGCTGATGCTGTCGGACTTCGTGCCGCTCAAGGGCGGCGACTGGGTGATCCAGAACGTCGCCAACTCCGCGGTCGGCCGGCTGGCGATCGTGCTGGCGCACCAGCGCGGCCTGCGCACCGTCAATGTCGTGCGCCGGCCCGAGCTCGCCAGCGAACTGAGCCGCCTCGGCGCCGACCTGGTGGTCGTCGACGGCGACGATCTCGCGGTGCGCGTGGCACGCGAGACCGGCGACGCGCCGATCAGGCTCGGGCTGGAGGCGATCGGCGGCAAGGCCACGGGGCGGATCTGCGACTGCGTGGCGACCGACGGCACCGTCGTGCACTACGGCTCGATGAGCGGGCAGAATCCCGAGGTCGCGCGCAACAACTTCATCTATCGCGGCGTCAAGCTGACCGGCTTCATGCTCGGTCGGTTCCTGGCCAAGCGCAATGCGCAGAAAATCCGCGAGATCTACGCCGACCTCGCCCGCCAGGTGATGGACGGCAAGCTGCATGCGCCGGTTATCCGATCGAGCAGATCAAGGAAGCACTCGCCCATGCCGACAAAGGCGGGCGCAACGGCAAGATCCTGGTCGGCCCCAACGGGGCGCTTTAGGGAGAACACGACATGAGCTCGGACGTCGCGGACATCGAGAAGGTGCTGCAGGTCTATTTCGACGGGCTGTACGAAGGCGACACCAGGAAACTCGGCCAGGCCTTCCATCCGTCCTCGCATCTCTACAGCGTCGGCGCCGACGGCAAGGCAGCGGACTTCCCGCGCGCCGATTGGTTCAAGATGGTCGAGAGCCGCAAGTCGGCCAAGGCGAGCGGCAGCGAGCGGCGCGACCGCATCGTGTCGATCGACTTCTCCGGCCCCGCCACCGCCTTCGCCAAGGTCGAATGCCAGATCCCGCCGCGCTACTTCACCGACTATCTGACCCTGCTCAAGGTCGACGGAGGCTGGCAGGTGATCTCCAAGTCCTTCCACACGGTGACGAAGGACAAGTAAGAGAGCGCATTCCTAATCCTTCGAGACGCTCTCTACGCTCTTTCCTCAGGATGAGGTGACTCCGCAAGCTGCTGGCGTCCATAGTCACCCCCTGGAGCGAGGAGTGAGCATGGATGAAAACAATGCGGCGGCGCTCGGCCTGGGGATTGCCGCCTTCAATCTGCAGGCCGCGCTTCTGACTTTGATGGTCGTGCGCGGCACGATTGGGCGCGAAGATGCTTTCAACGCGCTCAAGACCGCCGAGATCGGGGTCGGAAAACTGAGCGCCTTCCCTGACGGGGCTCGCCTGATGGCCGAGCATGCCTTGCACGGACTGGCGGAGAATTTTGCGCCGGAACCGCCAGGCCAATGACAAAGTAGCGGGCCGGCCGGACGGCGGGGCGCGAAACCCCTCGCCGCGAAGCCGGATTCGCGGTTCCGGCACGGCGAATTTTTTCTTTCCCCAACCGGCGTTGACTCCCTCCGACCGGAGTGAAAGCATTTCCGGACAAAGGGCTTCGCTCCGATCGAGGCGCCGCGGGTTCATCTCCTGCGTTCGCGTCACGGCCGAGAATTCATAGGCGACCGTCACGGACGCTGGAGCTTGCCCGACGTCTCTCGGGGCTTCTCGCTTACCAGCGGAGAAGGAGGACGTCGTCATGACCGACCTGAAGACCGGAACCATCCTCAGCGGCAGACCAGGCAGCGGCGCGCATCGCGTGGTGGCGCTGTGCGGGCCGTACCTCTCGGGCAAGACCAGCCTGCTCGAGAGCCTGCTCTACGCCATGGGCGCCATCGGCCGCCGCGGCTCGACGCGCGCCGGCACGTCCGTCGGCGACGGTTCCCAGGAGGCGCGCAAGCGCAACATGGGCACCGAGATCAACATCGCATCCGCTGAATACCTCGGCGACCACTGGACCTTCCTCGACGTGCCGGGCTCGATCGAGTTCCAGCACGATTCGCTCGCCGCACTCGCGGTGTGCGACGCCGCCGTCATCGTCTGCGAGCCCTCGCCCGAGCGCGTCGTCGCGCTGTCGCCGCTGATCAAGTACATCGAGGACAACCACATTCCCCACCTCTTCTTCATCAACAAGATCGACTCGGCCGAGCGCCGGGTGCGCGACATGCTGGCGGCGCTGCAGACCGTCTCGTCGCGCAAGCTGGTGCTGCGCCAGGTGCCGATCCGCACGCCGGCGCCGGACGGGGCCGAGGAGACGATCGGCTATGTCGACCTGGTGAGCGAGCGGGCCTACCGTTACAAGTCGAGCGGCGCCTCCGACCTGATCGAGATGCCGGCCGAGATCCTGCCGCGCGAGAACGAGGCGCGGCGCGAGATGCTCGAGACCCTGTCGGAGTTCGACGATGCGCTGCTCGAGCAGCTGATCGAGGACGTGGCGCCGGAGAAATCGCTGATCTACCGCGACCTGCACGACGAGTTCGGCGCCGACAAGATCGCGCCGGTGCTGATCGGCGCCGGCGACCGCGAGAACGGCGTGCGGCGGCTCCTGAAGGCGCTGCGCCACGACACCCCGTTCGTCGCCGAGACCGCCAAGCGCCGCACCCTGCCGTCGAACGGTGTGGCGATGGCCGAATGCTTCAAGGTCCTGCACCAGGCGCATGCCGGCAAGCTTTCGCTGTGCCGCGTCTGGTCGGGCGCCCTGACCGAAGGCCAGTCGCTGGGCGGCCAGCGCATCGGCAGCCTGTTCCGGCCGTTCGGCCAGCGCCTCGACAAGATCGGCGAGGCCATGGCGGGCGAGATCGTGGCGCTGGCCAAGATCGAGGCCCTGCCCTCGGGCCATTCGATCGCGTCGGCCGGCGTTGCGCCGACCGCGGACTTCCCGCCCGCCGAATCGCCGGTCTTCACGCTCGCCCTGTCGGCCAAGAACCGCAACGACGAGGTCAAGCTGTCCGGCGCGCTGCAGAAGATCGTCGAGGAGGATCCGTCGCTCGCCTGGGAGGCGCGGGCGGAAACCCACGAGTTGCTGCTCAAGGGCCAGGGCGAGATGCACCTCAAGGTCGCGGTCGAGAAGCTTGCCGGCCGCTACAACGTCGCCGTCGAGACGGTGGCGCCGCGGGTGGCCTATCGCGAGACCATCCAGGGCGGCGCGTCGCAGCATGCGCGCTACAAGCGCCAGACCGGCGGGCATGGCCAGTTCGCCGACATCAAGGTCGAGATCCGGCCCTTACCGCGCGGCTCGGGCTTCCGCTTCGTCGACAAGATCGTGGGCGGCGTGGTGCCGCGCAACTTCATCCCCGCGGTCGAGGACGGGCTGATCGACTACCTGAAGGAGGGTCCGCTCGGCCAGCCGGTGGTCGATATCGAAGTGGCGCTGGTCGACGGCCAGTACCATGCCGTCGACAGCTCCGAGATGTCGTTCAAGATGGCGGCGCGCATCGCCATGACCGAGGCGATGCCGAAGTGCCGGCCGGTCCTGCTCGAGCCGATCCTGAAGGTCACGGTCGCGGCACCGTCCGACTCGACCTCGCGCATCCAGCGCCTGATCTCGGGCCGCCGCGGCCAGCTGCTGGGCTACGACGCCCGGCCCGGCTGGAACGGCTGGGACGAAGTGTCGGCCCTGATGCCCGAAGCCGAGGTCGCCGACATGATCGTCGAGATCCGCTCGGTGACGCAGGGCGTCGGCACCTACCGTACCGAGTTCGACCATCTGCAGGAGCTGGCCGGCCGCACCGCCGACCGCATCGTCGAGGAGACGAAGAAGCGCGCGGCGGCCTGAACGGACGATAAACTTCTCATACTGCTCTCCCCCGCGCGGGGGAGAGCAGTATGAGTGAGAGAGTCACAAGACGGTGAGGCCGGCTTCCCGCGAGGCCGGCCTCTCTTCATATTGATCCGGTGGAGCCTTTCCACGAGGAGCAATACCTTCATGTTCAACAGACGGTCCTTGATGGTGGGTGGCCTGGCGACGGCCGCCGCATCGTCTGTGACCGGCATCGCGCAGGCCCAGTCCGGCAAGCCGATGCTGGTGTTCGTCGGCCACGAGCTTTGAGGCGGCTGCAAGATCTGGCGTGCCCAGTCCGAACCGCTGCTGCTCAAGTCCGAAGCCTTTAGCAGGATCGACTACCGCGTCGTCCATCCGGCCGACGGCACGCTCATCCTCAAGGAGGAGCACTGGCCGGCCGACTCTCGTTGGGTGCTCACCGAGTTCCTGATGAGCGACGAGGGCGCGCAACGCGGCAATTCCACGCCGCGCTTCATCCTGGCGCAGGACAAGAAGATCGTCTTCACCGCCACCGGCAATGCCGGCTGGAAGGAGAAGATGTGGCCGAAGATCGTGGAAGTAACCGGAACGAAGGCCTAGAATCGGGCGTTTCTCCTCTCCGGAGCGTGAAATGCCCAGCGGTCTCTTCCAACGACAGCTCGCCGGCTACGCCGCGGTCCATCGCTCGTGGCGCAACAAGGCGACGCATTTCGTCGGCATCCCGATCATCGTCTTCTCGCTGCTGCTGATCCTCGCCTTGTGGCGCGTCAATCCGGCCGGCCGCGAGGTCTCGATGGCGCTGGTGGTGGCGATCGCCGCGGTGCTGGGCTGGATGGCGCTCGATACAGGCATCGGCCTGATCATGGCAGCCCTCATGGCGCCGGCGTGGTACGCCGCCGAGGCGCTGGCTGGGGCGCTCGGCCCCTCCTCCACCGTCGTCGCCTTCGGGGCCGGCTGGGCGCTGCAGTTCCTCGGCCATCATTACGAGGGCAAGCGGCCGGCCCTGCTCGACAATATCTTCCAGGGATTCGTCGGGCCGATGTTCCTGGTCGCCGAATCGCTGGTCGCCTCCGGCTACCGCGCCGATCTTGCCGCAATCATGGGCGAGGGTGACGTCACGGCGCGGTGACCGAGGCTTGATTTGCCCGGCCGGCCGCGCCAAGCCATCTCCAACGG
Organism: Alphaproteobacteria bacterium; assembly: GCA_005884705.1. Lineage (GTDB taxonomy): Bacteria > Pseudomonadota > Alphaproteobacteria > Reyranellales > Reyranellaceae > Reyranella. The sequence continues at coordinate 4,768 of VBAF01000214.1, read as the reverse complement.
GAAGGCTGAGGAGCACGACATGCTGATCAAGCGCACCAGAGGCTGGGAGTTGCCCGAGCGCGCGGCGACACCCGAAGGCCTCTATCTCGAGCGCCGCGCGATCGTGAAGGCGATGGGGCTGGGCGCGATGGCCCTCGCCGCGCCGGGACTGGCACTCGCGCAGGACGATCCGACCGCCGGCAAATATCCCGCGCCGCGCAACGCCAAGTTCGGCACGCCCGGGCCGATGACGCCCGAGAAGCTCGCCACCACGTACAACAACTTCTACGAATTCGATTCGGACAAGAGCATCTGGCGGGCGGCGCAGAAGATGCCGATCCGGCCGTGGACCATCAAGGTCGGCGGCAAGGTCGAGAAGCCGTTCGAGATAGGCTTCGACGATCTGCTGGCCAAGATGCCACTCGAGGAGCGCGTCTATCGCCATCGCTGCGTCGAGACCTGGTCGATGATCGTGCCGTGGTCGGGCTTCCCGCTGAAGTCGCTGGTCGAGTTCTGCAAGCCCACCGGCAACCCGCAATACATCGTCATGAAGACCCTGGCCGACACCAAGTCGATGCCGGGCCTGGGCGACGTAATCTATCCCTGGCCCTACACCGAGGGGCTGGCGATGGACGAGGCGACGCACGAGCTCGCCTTCATCGCCACCGGCCTCTACGGCAAGCCGATTCCCAAGCAGAACGGCGCGCCGCTGCGCCTGGTCGCGCCGTGGAAGTACGGCTTCAAGAACGTGAAGTCGATCGTCAGCATCGAGTTCGCCGACAAGCGGCCGGTCGGGCTCTGGGAGAAGCTGCAGGCAAGCGAATACGGCTTCTGGGCCAACGTGAACCCGCAGGTGCCGCACCCGCGCTGGAGCCAGGCGACCGAGAAGCCGCTCGGCGGCGACCAGCGCATCCCGACCCAGCTCTATAACGGCTATGCCGAGTTCGTGGCCGGGCTGTACGAAAGCCGCAAGTCGGAAAAGCTCTTTATGTAAGACGCTTCGCGCCAGCGAAGTGGCTGGCGGCGTGTAGCGCTACAGGGCGCGAAGCGACCGAAGCGCGGGCGCCGCGCAGTGCAGAACGGATCGAGGCGCTACGCCCCCCTCACCTAGCCTCTCCCCCTAGCGGGGGAGCGGAACAAGAGGCTACAACGGCCTTATCGTGAGGGAGGAAACGTGAAGCTCAACCGCCGTGCCGCTTTAGCGGGCGCCGCCGCCCTGCCTTTCGCCGCCGCGGCGCGGGCCGAGGACTTTCCCAGCAAGCCGATCAAGATCGTCGTGCCCTTCGCGGCGGGCAGCGCGACCGACATCGCCGCACGCGGCCTCGGCGCCAAGCTGCAGGAGATCCTGAAGCAGCCGATCGTGATCGACGACAAGCCCGGCGCCTCCGGCCAGCTCGGCGCGCAGATCGCGGCGACCGCGCCGCCCGACGGCTATACCCTGATGATGGGCACCAACAGCACGAACGCCGCCAACATCGCGCTGTTCAAGAAGCTCAGCTACGATCCGGAGAAGGACTTCGCGCCGATCATCCGTTGCACCCTGGGCGTCAACGCACTGGTGGTGAACAACGACCTGCCGATCCGGTCGGTGGCCGAGCTGATCGACTACGCCAAGAAGAACCCGGGCAAGCTCAACTACTCCGAGGCCAGCTCTTCGCAGCGGCTGTCGGGCGAGATCTTCAACCAGCTCGCCGGCGTCAAGATCGAGCGGGTGCCCTACAAGGCGAGCCCGCAGGCGCTGAGCGACGTCAATTCCGGCCAGGTCCAGCTGATGTATCCCGACCTGCCGCAGGCGCTGACCCAGATCGAGGCCGGCCGCGTGCGCGGGCTCGCCGTCACCAGCGCCAAGCGCACCTCGGTGGTGCCCAACCTGCCGGCGATCGCCGAGACCGTGCCGGGCTATTCGCTGGTCTGGTGGCAGGCGATCTTCGCGCCGGCGGCGACGCCCAAGCCGATCCAACGCAAGCTCTACGAGGCGATCGCCGAGGCGCTCAAGGATCCCGCCACCGCCCAGGCGATGACCCAAGGCCGCACCGAGATTGCGATCCTCGGGCTCGACGAGTTCGCCGCATTCGTGAAGACGGAGACGGAATGGTGGAGCAAGGCGGTCAAGGCCGCAGGCATCGAGCCGGAGTGAGCAGCATGAGCAAGGTCATCGTCGAGAAGAACGGCCCGGTCAAAACCGTGTGGATGAACCGGCCGGAGAAGCGCAACGCGCTCGATTCGGAGCTGCTGAGCAACATGATCGACGCGCTCAAGGCGCCGGTCGCGGCCGACGACCGCGTGCTGGTGATCCGCGGCAAAGGCGACGTGTTCTGTGCCGGCCTCGACATGGCCGAGCGCAGCAAGTCGGCGGGCGATGGCAAGGCGAGCGGCATCGAGATCATGCTGCGCGCGATCGAGCTCTGCCCGCTGCCGGTGGTCGGGGTGGTGCACGGCGACGCCATCGCCGGGGGCAACGAGCTCGCGCTGCATTGCGACCTCGTGGTGGCGAGCCACAAGGCGCGCTTCGGCATGTCGCTCGCCCAGGTCGGGCTGGCGCCCAACTGGTTCCTCGCCAAGAAGCTGATGGAAGTGTTGGGCCCAGTGACGACGCGCGAGATGCTGCTGCTCGGCGATCCCCTGCCCTCGACCAAGCTCCATGCGCTCGGCCTGATCGCGCGCTGCGTGCCGCACGCCGTGCTCGAGACCGAGGCTTCGAAGGTGATCGATCGCCTGGCCGCCAACGCGCCGCTCTCGCTCAAGGCGATGAAGATGCTGACAGTCCGCCAGCTCGAGTTCCGCGATGCCATCCCGCACGACGATGTCGATGCGGCGGTGCGCGCGGCAATGCAGAGCCAGGACGCCCAGGAAGGCATGAAGGCGCGACTCGAGAAGCGCACCGCGAAGTTCCAGGGTAAGTGACATGGCGATGCGGCTGCGCCTCGACAAACCCTGGCAGCCCCTGACGGCCGAGACGGCGGCGCGCCTGCCGGGCCAGCTCGGCGTCTATCAGGTCGCCGACGGCCAGGGCGCGGTGCTCTTCATCGGCCAGGCCGGCGCGCGCTCGCCGTTCGGCCTGCGGTCGGAGCTGCAGCGCGAGTTCGCCGAGCGCGGCACCGGCTGCCAGTTTCGGGTCGAGGTCAACCAGCAATACCGCACGCGCTGGTTCGAGCTGCTGATGGTGCATCAGGCCGATCACGGCAGCCTGCCGACCGACAACGCCAAGAATCCGCCGCCCAACCTCGGTCGGCTCAGCCCCTCCTGACGAGGCAACCATGGATTTCGAACCCAGCTCCGAACAGCAGATGCTGATCGACCAGGTGCGCCGCTACGTGCGCGAGGAGATCATCCCGCTCGAAGCGAAGATGGATCCCGACGCCTCGGAGCTCGATCCAGCCGACTACAAACGGCTGACCGAGAAGACCAAGGCGATGGGTCTGTTCGGCATCGACATCCCAAAGGAGTACGGCGGACCTGACATCGACATCGTGACCCGCGTGATGCTGGCGATCGAGATGGCGCAGCACCGCGCCGGCCTCTATGTGCCGTGCTACGGTACCTTCGGCGGCGCGGGACTCGCCCAGATCTTCGAGGCCAACGAGGACCAGAAGCAGCGCTATCTCTATCCCACCCTGCGCGGCGAGAAGAAGCCGTTCTTCGGCCTGACCGAGCCATCGGGCGGCAGCGACCCGGCGCGCGCCATCCAGACCAAGGCGGAGCGCAAGGACAATGGCTGGGTGCTGAACGGCGCCAAGCTCTTCATCTCCGGCGCCGACCGCGCGCAGTACGGCATCGTCTTCGCCCGCACCGATGCCTCCAAGGGGCGCGGCGGCATCACCTGCTTCATCATCGATGCCGACACGCCGGGCTTCCATGTCCGCCGCGTCGTGCACACGCTGCGCTCGTCGAGCTACGCGACCGAGCTCGAGTTCAAGGATTGCTGGGTGTCGGACCACCAGGTGCTGGGCGAGGTCAACAAGGGCTTCGCCGTCGCCAACGACCGGCTCACCCGCCAGCGCATCCCCTACGCCGCGGGCTGCATCGGCGTCGCGATCGCCGCGCACGAGATGGCGATCGAATGGGCCAAGATGCGCTCGACGTTCGGCGAGAAGCTCGCCAATCGCCAGGCCGTGCAATGGATGCTGGTCGACAACGAGATCGACATCCGCACCGCCAAGCATTTCACCCTCGAGGCCGCCGAGAAGGCGCGCCGCGGCCTGCCGTTCCGCATCGAAGCCTCGATCGCCAAGCTGACCGCCTCGGAGGGCGGCGGCCGGGTGGTCGACCGCTCGATGCAGATCCATGGCGGCATGGGCATGACCAAGGACCTGCCGCTCGAACGCTGGTATCGCGAGATGCGCATCCGCCGGGTCGGCGAGGGCCCGAGCGAAGTGCAGCGCATGGTGATCGCGCGCGAGATCCTGGGCAGCAATTTGCGATGAGCAAGCCGCTCGCGGGCCTCACGGTCGTCGAGTTCGGCCAGAACCTCGCCGGGCCCTATTGCGGCCAGATTCTCGCCTTCCTCGGCGCCGAGGTGGTCAAGGTCGAGCGGCCCGAGGGCGACGACGCGCGCAAATGGGGCCCGCCTTTCGTCGAGGGCGATTCGACCGGCTTCATCGCGCTCAATCGCGGCAAGAAGTCGATCACCTGCGACCTCGCCGATCCCGCGCAACGCCAAGCGCTGATCGAGCGCATCGGCGCGGCCGACATCTTCGTCCACAACCTTCGCGCCGACGTGCCGGCCAAGTTCGGCTTCGACGGCGCGACGCTCACCAAGAGATTTCCGCGGCTGATCTATGCCGATCTC
>VBAF01000114.1:9426-9712 GCA_005884705.1 Alphaproteobacteria bacterium | reverse complement strand
CGTGCTGCTGATCGTGCTGATCGTGTTCTTCGCCGTCGCCAATGCCTGGGTGGTCGGCAGGACCGACCGGCTGCAGGCACAGGTCGAGGAGTATCATAGCGAGCTCGCCGGCCGGGCGAGCGATGCGCTGGGCAACATCCACCTGATCCAGAGCTTCGTGCGGCTGGGCGCCGAGGCGGGCGAGATCAACACCATCATCCGCCGCACGCTCGAGGCGCAGTACCCGGTGCTGAACTGGTGGGCCTTGCTGTCGGTGCTGACGCGCGCCGCCTCGACCCTGACAGTG
>VBAF01000114.1:0-9291 GCA_005884705.1 Alphaproteobacteria bacterium | reverse complement strand
TGCTTGACGAGCAGTCGACCGTGCACGACAAGCCCAACGGTGTCGATGTCGGTCGTGCCAAGGGCGACGTCGATTTCGAGGATGTCAGCTTCTCCTACGACGGTCTGCGGCCGGCGCTGATGCACTTCACCCTGCACGTGCCGGCCGGCACGGCGGTGGCGTTCGTCGGTCCGACCGGAGCGGGCAAGAGCACGGCGCTGTCGCTGCTGCACCGCATGTGGGATCCGCAGTCCGGCGTGATCCGGGTCGATGGCGTCAACCATCGCGACATCAGGCTCGAATCGCTGCGTCGCAATATCGGCGTGGTGTTCCAGGATTCGACGATGTTCTACCGGACGATCGCCGACAACCTCAGGGTCGGCAAGCCGGACGCGACCCAGGCCGAGCTCGAGGCGGCCGCCAGGCTCGCCGAGGCGCACGACTTCATCATGCGCCAGCCCAAAGGCTACGAGACGCTGGTCGGCGAGCGCGGCACGACGCTGTCGGGCGGCGAGCGCCAGCGGCTGTCGATCGCCCGCGCCCTGCTCAAGAACCCGCCGATCCTGATCCTCGACGAGGCGACCAGCGCGCTCGACGCGATCACCGAGGCGCGCATCCAGAAGGCGCTCAAGGCGCTGATGCAGGGCCGCACCACTTTCGTGATCGCCCACCGCCTGTCGACCATCCGCGACGCCGACCAGGTCGTGGTGCTGGAGCACGGCAAGATGGCCGAGCACGGCACCTACGCCGAGCTGATGGCCAAGCAGGGCGGCGTGTTCGCCAACCTCGTGGCGACGCAACGGGCTGGCATAGAATCTGCCTGATATCCCTTGGCGACGGCGAACGGGCCGCCTAAGACTGGCGGCAGGGACAGGACGAGGGGATTGCGATGAACAAGATGGCCAAATGGCTGACCCGCGCGGCCGCAATCGCGCTGGCTCTGGGCGCGACGAGCGCGAGCGCGCAGACGCCGATCAAATTCACCCTGGACTGGGTCTTCCAGGGCCCAACATCGCCGTTCCTGGTGGCGCTGGAGAAGGGTTACTACAAGGCCGAAGGCCTCGACGTCACCATGGACCCCGGCCAGGGCTCGGCCGGCGCGGTCCAGCGGGTCGCCACCGGCGCCTACCAGATCGGCTTCGCCGACGTGAACTCGACCATCGAGTACAACGCCAAGAACCCGGGCAAGGAAGTGCTCTGCGTGTTCATGGCCTACGACTTCGCGCCGTTCGGCGTCTATGCCCTGAAGAAGAGCGGCATCAAGGGACCCAACCACCTCGACGGCAAGAAGCTCGGCGCGCCGGTGTTCGACGCCAGCTTTCGGCTGTTCCCGGTCTTCGCCAAGCTGAACGGCATCTCCAAGTGGGAGCACGTGAACCTGACGCCGCAGTTGCGTGAGCAGAGCCTGGTACAGGGCACGGTCGACTTCATTTCCGGCCACTACTTCTCGTCGATGCTCGATCTCAAGGCGCGCGGCGTGAAGTTCGACGACATCGTGGCGATGCGCTACGTCGATTTCGGCATGGACGTCTACGGCAACGGCATCGTGGTCTCGCCCGAGATGGCCAAGAACGAGAAGGCGGTGAAGGGCTTCATCGCCGCGACGGTCAAGGGCTGGAAGGACGTGATCGCCGACAACAAGGCAGGCATCGCCGCCGCCAAGAAGCGCGATCCGCTGATCGACGAGGCGCTGGAGACCGAGCGCCTGCAGATCTCGCTGCAGACCAACATCCTCACGCCCTACGTCAAGGCGAACGGCATGGGCGACGTCGATGCGGCGCGCTTCGCACGGTCGGTCAAGCTGGTGTCGGAGGCGTTCGGCCTGCCCGCCGCGCCGGCGACGGACAAGGTCTTCACCAACAAGTACCTGCCGCCCAAGGCCGATCGGATGGTCGCGAAGTGATTCTTTCGTTTTCCTCCCTGCGCTCCGGCGCGGGGAGGAAACTGAATGACGTTCGTCGAACTCAGGTCCGTCAGCCTCACCTACCGCCTCGGCAAGGAGACCACTCTCGCGCTGGCCGACGGCACGATGGCGATCGGCAAGGGCGAGTTCGTCGCCGTGGTCGGGCCGTCGGGCTGCGGCAAGTCGACGATCATGAAGCTGGTCACCGGGCTGTTGCCCGCGACCACCGGCGAGGTGGTCGTCGCCGGCCGGAAGGTGACGCGGCCGATCAAGGGCGTCGGCATGGCGTTCCAGAATCCGACCTTGATGCCGTGGCGCCGGACCATCGACAACGTGCTGCTGCCGATGGAGATCGTCGAGCCGCACAAGCGCCGCTTCCGCCGCCATCGCGCCGAATATGTCGCCAAGGCGATGGCGCTGCTCGAGACCGTGGGCCTCGCCGACTTCGCCGACAAGTATCCCTGGCAGCTCTCCGGCGGCATGCAGCAGCGCTCCAACCTGTGCCGCGCGCTGATCCACGAGCCCGAGCTCCTGATGCTCGACGAGCCGTTCGGCGCGCTGGACGCCTTCACCCGCGAGGAGCTGTGGGGCGTCATGCAGGCGCTGTGGATCGAGAAGCGCTTCACCGGCGTGCTGGTGACGCACGATTTGCGCGAGGCGGTCTATCTCGCCGACACCGTCTATGTCATGAGCCGGCGGCCCGGCCGCATCGTCATGGCCAAGGCGATCGACCTGCCGCGGCCACGCACCCTTGCGTCGACCTTCGAGCCCGCCTTCGTCGACATCGTCCACGAATTGCGCGACCGCATCCATGAGGAGCACGCGATATGAGCCCGCGCAGGCAGGAGATCCTGCGCATCGCCATGCCGTGGCTCGCCATGGCGTTGTTCCTGGTCGTCTGGGAGCTGGCCTGCGTGGTCTTCCAGATCGAGGAGATCATCCTGCCGCGACCCACCAAGGTCTTCGTGGTGTTCGTCCAGCGCATCGACATCCTGCTCGCCTTCTGCTGGGACACGCTGTGGACCACGGTGCTCGGCTTCCTGATGGCGATCGCCGGCGGCATGCTGCTGGGCGTGCTGATCGGCGCCTCGCCGCTGATCTATTCCGGCCTCTATCCGCTCCTGATCGCCTTCAACGCCGTGCCGAAGGTGGCGATCGTGCCGATCCTGATGATCTGGGTCGGCGTCGGCGCGCTGCCGGCGGTAATCACCGCCTTCGTCATCAGCTTCTTCCCGATCGTGGTCAACGTCGCCACCGGCCTCGCCACCATCGAGCCGGAGATGATCGACGTGCTGAACAGCCTGGGTGCCAGCCGCTTGGAGATCCTGCGCAAGGTCGGCATTCCGCGCGCCATGCCCTACCTGTTCGCCAGCCTCAAGGTGGCGATCACGCTCGCCTTCATCGGCTCGGTGATCTCCGAGACGGTCGGCGGCAATCGCGGCATCGGCTTTCTCATGTTGTCGGCGGGGGCCCGCAATGATGCGCCGACTACTTTCGCCGGCCTGTTCGCCATCGCCATCATGGGCGTGGCAATGTACGCGGTCTGCGCCCTGGTCGAGACGCGCATGACCCGCTGGGCGTTCCGCGGCCAGCTGGTGAGCTGAGGTCCGGGCCCCGCAACCTTCCTGCACGCCAAACGCTGTGTCCTCACAGATGCTGGAGGCATTGCCATGTTTCGGCCAGTTTCGGCGCTGCTCGTGACGGCCGCCCTCGCCTGCACGGCCGGCAGCGCCTACGCCCAATCCAACCCCATTCCGGATTCCCCTGTGCCCGGCTTCGGCGGCCGCGATACGCGGCCCGGCACGATCGGCGGGAGCCCGGGGAGCAGCGGCAGCGGCGTCGGCTCCAATGTCGGCGCCGGTGCCACCGCGTCGCCGGTGACCAACGATCCGGTGCCCTCGACCGAGACCGCCCAGGCGCCGCCGCCGACCAAGCCGCTGATCGGCCTGTCGCGCGAGTTCCCGGTTCGCTAGCTCTGGGCGTCGAAGAAGGCGTCGGGGTCGTCGATTTCGATCAGCCGCCCTTTGCGGATCTCGAGGAACCGCGTCGCCGCCGTGCGCGTGAAGAAGCGGTCGTGGCTGACGAACAGGCACGACACGTCGGAGCGCTCGAGCTGTTCCTCGAGATCCTCCTGGCCCTCGATATCGAGATGGTTGGTCGGCTCGTCCAGCAGGTAGAAGTTCGGCCGCAACAGCTTCATCCGCAGGAACACCAGGCGGGCGCGCTCGCCATGGCTCAGCACGCCGATCGGCTCGCGGATGCGGGCGAAGGCGAAGCCCGCCTGGGCGAGCATCCGGATCGCCTCCTTTTCGGAGACGCCCTCCGCCGACAGGACATGATCGAATATCGTCGCCGTGAGCGGCAGGTCGCGCATGCTCTGGTCGAAATAGACCAGCCGGCAGGACGGGTTGAAGCGCACCGCGGCCTGGCCGTCATAGTGTTCGCGCTCCGGGTCGTAACGCGCCGCGATCGCCGACAGCAGGGTCGACTTGCCGGCGCCGTTGGCGCCCAGCCGGTCGATCGCCATCAGCTTGCGGCCGTCCGGCGCCTTGACCTCGAGGTCGGCGAGGCGCAGCGCCACCTTGGCGTCGATGTCGCCGTCGCCGAGCTCCAGCCGCCGTTCGCGCGAGACGTAAGTCTGCGTGCGTTCGGCTTCGATGCGGGCGATGCGCGTCTCGACCGCGGCCTTGCGCTTGTTGAGGTCGGGGTTCTTGACCGCCCACACCTTGTAGCGTGCCGCTGCCTGCTCCAGCCGCTTGATCTCCTTCTCCTCGACGCGGGCGCGCGCCGCGGCGGTCGCGTCGCGGCGCAGCAGCTCCTCGCGCGCCACCGAGAACCGGGTCTTGAAGGCATGCATTCCGTCGCTGCGCAGGAACAACGTGCGCTCGGTCACCCGCTCGAGGATCTCGCGGTCGTGGCTGACGATCAGCATCGGCACCGCGAAGTCCACCGTCAGCCAGCGTTCGAGTGTGTTGATGTTGGCGAGATCGAGATGGTTGGTCGGCTCGTCGAGAATCAGGATGTCGGGTTCTTCGAGCCGCGCTGCCGCCGCGATCAGCAGCAGCCGCTGCCAGCCGCCGGATAGCGCGCCGAACCGCTTGTCCAGGGTATCGGGCTCGACGCCGATCTCGTCGAGCAGCACGTCGAGGCGCCACCAATCGTCGCCCTGGCCGATTCGCTCCAGCGACCGATGCAGGACCTCGCGCACCGGCCGTTCGGCGAGGCCGGCAGGCACGTCCTGCGGCACGCTGCCGATGCGAAGCCCGCGCGAGCGGATCACCTGGCCGGCATTGAGCTCGAGGGCGCCCGCCAGGCATTTCAGCACCGTCGACTTGCCGGCACCGTTTTCGCCGACCAATGCCGTGCGCGCGTCGTCGAGCAGGAACGAGACGTCCGCGAATATTTTGGCCGAGCCGTAATAGAAGGAGGCCCGCTCCATGCCGAGCACGGCCTGACGCGTCGCCATGGCGAGGATTCCCCTGATCAGGGAAGCGCCAGTACACCATCCCGGGCGACGATGCGACCGGCTTTCATCACCCACTTGCGGGGCGGGCGGGTGGCGACCGCTTCGGCGACCGATTGCGCCTCGACCGCGACGAAATCGGCCGGGCCGCCAGTCCTGATGCCGTAGTCGCCAAGACCCAGCACGCGCGCGGCAGCGGCCGTCACCATATCGCAGGCGAACGCGAGCTCGCGGTCGTGCCGGAAGTTGGCGCGATAGCCGATCAGCATGGCCCGCTCCAGCATGTCGCCGTTGCCGAACGGCGACCAGGCATCGCGGATATTGTCGGAGCCGCCGAACACCTCGACGCCATGCGCGCGCAGCAGTTGAAGCGGCGGCATGGTCGCGGCACCTGGCCCGTGGCTCATGATGGCGATGCCTGCTTCGGCGAGCGCGTCGGCGGTGTACGCCGCCCGGTCGCTCGGCACCGAGCCCAGGGCGAAGGCGTGGCTGATCGCGACCTTGCCCTTGAACCCCGATGCGCGCGTGCGCTCGGCGATCGCGAGCATCTGCCGGATGCCGCCCTCGCCGCCGTCGTGCAGATGGATGTCGATGCCGACGCCGCGCCTGCCGGCGATGGCGAAGATCGCGCCGAGATGGCCGTCGAGGTCGCCGTCGATGCCGACCGGATCGAGGCCGCCGACCAGATCGGCGCCCTCGGCGATCGCCGCGTCGAGCAGTTCGGCCGTGCCCGGCGAACGAACGACACCGCTTTGCGGGAAGGCGACGATCTGGATGGTGACCAGGTCGCGGAAACGCTCGCGGATCGCCAGCACGGCGTGGAGGTTCTTGAGCCCGAGCTGATTGTCGATGTCGACGTGGCTGCGCATGTGCAGCGTGCCGCAGGCCACGACCTGCTTCACGATATTGGCGCCGGTCTCGCTCTCGGGGACGGTACGGGCCGCGCGTACCTGGCGCTCGGCCTCGATGCGATCGGCGACCGTGTTGCCGGCTGCCTGGTTCGGCACCCACGGCAGGCCGAGCAACGTCTTGTCGAGATGGATGTGGCCGTCGACCAGCGGCGGCAGCAGAAGCACGGCCGGTTCCGAGTCCGTCGGCGGCCGCAGCGCGGTGACGCGGCCGTCCGTGATCTCGATGTCGTGGCGGCTGCCGTCGGCCAGCCGGGCGTTGCAGATCGTCCGTCCGATGTCAGCCAAGCTTGGGCCGCGCGTCCTTGGTCGCGTCGAGGATCGAGGTGGTGATCACGTCGTCGAGCTTGGGCGCGCCGGCGGTGAACTGCTTCAGCTCGTCGTAGAGCGTGATCTGGTCCTGCCACACCGCTGGATCGAAGGCGCCCCAGCCATTGGTCTTGGTGTTGGCGTTGAAGGCGAAGCTCAGCAGCACCTTCAGGCCGGCGAGCTCGTCGTCGCGCTTGAAATTGGGATATTCCTTGATCAGCAGGTCGGCGGCCTTCTCCGGCTCCTTCTGCGCGTAGGCGTAGCCGCGCGCCATGGCCTTGAGGAACCCGGCCAGCATCTGCGGCTTCTTCTCGATCGTGTCCTTGGTGGCGTAGAGCGGCAGGGCGTAGAGCTGCACGCCGGCATCCCACAGCCGCAAGGTGACGGGCGGCTGGCCGAGCGCCTTGATGGCGGTGGTCGAGGTCAGCCAGCCGGTGACGGCGTCGGTCTGCCCGGTGAGCAGCGGCGCGAAATCCGAGCCGATCACCACGACCTCGACGTCCTTCTCGGGAATCTTGTGCTTCTTCAGGAGCGCGGTCAGCAGGATCTTGCCGGTCGCCTGGATGCCGATCTTCTTGCCGACCATGTCCTGCGGCGCGCGGATCGGCTTCTTCTCCAGCGAGAAGAAGGTGTAGGGGTGCTGCTGCAGGCCGGTGGCGAAGCATTTGACCGGGATCTTCTGCGATGCCGCCAGCATCAGTGACGGGCTCGACGACACCTGGCCGATCTCGCAGCGGCCGGAGGCCACGATCGCCACGCCGTCGATGCTGGGCCCGCCGGGCTGGATGGCGACGCTGAGCTTCTCCTCCTCGAAGTAGCCGAGTTGCTTGGCCACCACCTCGCCGATGTTGTTGTTGCTGGCGAGCCAGCCGAGCTGCATGTTGATCGTCTGGGTCTTGGCCTGGGCAAAGCCGCCCGATGGCAGGAGAGTTGCCGCAGCCGCCGCCGTCGCAGCCGCCCCTGTGAACACTGTGCGCCGGCGCATTTCAGTCCTCCCCGATTGTATCGCCCACGATCCGCACGATAGACTGCCGCAAGACACGGACCAAATCGAGGCTCTGATGACCAAGCCCTTCGACGTCCTGCCGGTCGACGCCTCTTTCGGGGCGGTGGTCACCGGCCTGCGTCTCCCCGAGCTCGACGGGCCGGCCTGGCGGGCGCTGCACGACAGCTGGCTCGAATACGCCCTGCTGATCTTTCCCGGCCAGTTCCTCGAGAAGGACGAGCAGATCGCCTTCGCCCGGCGTTTCGGGCCGCTCGAGTTCGAGATGGGCGCGGTCAGCAACGTGCGCGAGGACGGCACGCTCCGGGTCGAGGAAGAGGGCGACGACGTCGTCAAGATCCTCAAGGGCAACGAGGGCTGGCACGCCGATTCGACCTTCAAGCCGATCCAGGCCAAGGGCGCGGTGTTCAGCGCCGAGGTCGTGCCGACGGTCGGCGGCCATACCGGCTGGGCCGACATGCGCTCCGCCTACGATGCGCTCGATGCGGCGACCAAGGCCAAGGTCGAGACGCTCAGCGCCTATCATTCGCTGCACTACAGCCAGGGCCGCATCGGCCACGTGCCGAAGAAGGGCACCGACGACTATCGCCGACTTGGATTCGAAGGCGACGAGGACGTGCTGCGGCCGCTGGTCAAGGTCCATCCCGACACCGGCCGCAAGTCGCTGCTGATCGGCCGCCATGCGCACGACATTCCCGGCCTCGCGCCCGAAGCGTCCCAGCAGCTCCTGCAGGAGCTGATCGACTTCGCCGCCCAGCCGCCGCGCGTTTACCACCACGACTGGCGGGCGGGCGACGTGGTGATCTGGGACAATCGCTGCCTGCTGCACCAGGCGACGCCGTTCGACATGACCCAGCGGCGCATCATGTGGCACACCCGCATCGCCGGCGATCCGGTGAGCGAAGCCGCCCTTGGCTGAGACAGCGGTCTCCTGCGAGGGCGTCAGCGTCCGCTTCACCAGCGAGCGCGGCACCGTCACCGCGCTCGACAACATCGATCTCACCATCCCGCGCGGCAGTTTCCTGACGCTGCTCGGACCGTCGGGCTGCGGCAAGTCGACCTTGCTGCGGGTGATGGCCGATCTCGTGGCGCCGACCAGCGGCCGCGTCTCGGTGCTGGGCGGGCCGCCGCAGGCCGCACGCCAGTCGCGCCAGATCGGCTTCGTCTTCCAGGATCCCGCGCTGCTTGCCTGGCGCACGGTGCTGGAGAATGTCTCGCTGCCGCTCGAGGTCGGCGGCGGCAAGGCGTTACCCGGCGCGCGCGCGCCGCATGATCTGCTCGGCCTGGTCGGCCTCGCGGGCTGGGAGAAGGCCTATCCGCACGAGCTGTCGGGCGGCATGCGCCAGCGGGTGGCGATCGCCCGCGCGCTGGTCTCGGGCCCGCGGCTGCTGCTGATGGACGAGCCGTTCGGCGCGCTCGACGAGATCACGCGCGACCGGCTGAACGAGGAATTGCTGCAGCTCTGGGAGACCACCGGCACGACCATCGTGTTCGTGACCCACTCGATCTACGAGGCGGCGTTCCTCGGCCAAAGCGTGCTGCTGCTCGCGGCGCGGCCCGGCCGGGTGCGCGAGCAGGTGCCGGTGACGCTCGCCTTGCCGCGGCGGCTGACGCAGCGCGAGACGCCGGAGTTCGCTGCTCTGGCGGGCCATCTGCGGCGCGTGCTGGAGACCTGCTGATGGCCGACCAGGTGACCGCCAACCGCGCGACGCTCGGCGGCTTCGTC
>VBAF01000113.1:1909-6767 GCA_005884705.1 Alphaproteobacteria bacterium | reverse complement strand
TTCTGCTCGTCAGCGAAGTGGCGGAAGCTCTTCAGCATCGGATCAGCGATGTCGTCGGGCGTCGGCGCTTCCATCGCCTTGGCCATGCCGTCGGGATCGCGCGGCGGCTCGAAGATCCGCCCACCGACGCCGCTCACCACCAGATGGTCGATGCGGGCGCTGTCGAGCAGCGCGGCGGTGAGCGCAATGTGCGAACCCATCGAGAAGCCGACCAGATGCGCGCGCTCGACACCGGCATGGTCCATCAGCGCGAACACGTCGCGCGCCATCGCCTCGCGAGAATACTTTTCCGGCTCGTGCGGCTTGGCGCTTTCGCCGTGGCCGCGATTGTCGAGCGCCAGGCCGCGCATCCCCTTGGCGGCGATGGCGTCGTACCAGCCCATGCGCTTCCAGTTCTCGTACTTGTTGGCCGAGAAACCATGCACCAGAACGACCGCCTTGCGGGCGTCCTGGGGGCCGAACTCGTCATAGGCGAGATACAAGCCGTCGGATGTAAACTGGGCCATGTCGCATGCTAGAAGAACCCGCAAAGGGAGGAATTGCAATGGCGGCCAAAATCGGAAAGACGGTGGGTGAATCCCAGCCGTTTTGGCCGACCCAGCCCAAGCGGCCGAAAGGCGCGCCCAATATCCTGATCGTGCTGTTCGACGATGTCGGCTTCTCGGACTTCGGCTGCTACGGCTCGCCGATCGCCACGCCGACCATCGATGCTTTGGCCCAACGCGGCCTGCGCTATACCGGCTTCCACACCACCGCGATGTGCTCGACCACGCGGGCGGCGTTGCTGACCGGCCGCAACCATCATTCGGTCGGCGTCGGCTGCCTCGCCAACTTCGATTCGGGCTATCCGGGCTATCGCGGCAAGATCGCCCGGGAAGCCGGCACGCTGGCCGAGATGCTGCGGCCGCACGGCTATCGCAACTACATGCTGGGCAAGTGGCACGTCACGCCGCTCACCGAATCGGGCGCGACCGGGCCGTTCGACGGCTGGCCACTCGGCCGCGGCTTCGACCGCTTCTACGGCTTCCTCGACGCCGAGACCGACCAGTACGCGCCCGAGCTGGTGCGCGACAACACGCCGGTCGATCCGCCCGGCAGCTTCGCCACCGGCTATCACCTCACCGCCGACCTGGTCGACCAGGCGGTCCGCTATCTCGCCGACCACGTCGCCGACGATCCCGAGCTGCCCTGGCTCACCTGGGTGGCGCTGGGCGCCTGCCACGCGCCGCACCAGGCGCCGGCCGACCTGATCGCCAAGTACGACGCGGTGTTCGCCCGCGGGTGGGACGCCGAGCGCGACCGGCGGATCGCGCGCCAGAAGCAGATCGGCATCGTGCCGGAGAACACCCGCCTGCCGCCGCGCAACGACATCGTGCGGCCGTGGGCGGAGCTGCCGGACGGCGAGAAGCGCCTCTATACGCGCCTGCAGGCCGCTTACGCCGCGATGCTCGACCATGCCGACCAGCACCTGGCGCGGCTGGTCGGGTTCCTCGAGCGGGCCGGCCAGCTCGACGACACGATGATCATCGTGATGTCCGACAATGGAGCCAGCCAGGAGGGCGGGCCGTTCGGCATGATCAACGCGATGGGGCCGTACAATCTGCGGCGCGAGCCGATCGAGGAGAAGATCGCCCGCATCGACGATATCGGCGGGCCGGACACCCATTCCAACTTTCCGCTCGGCTGGGCGATGGCGGCCAACACGCCGCTGCGCCGCTACAAGCAGAACACCCATGGCGGCGGTATCCGCGACCCGCTGGTGATCTCCTGGCCCACGGGCGTGGCGGCGTGCGGCGCGCTGCGTCACCAGTTCTGCCACGCCTCCGATCTCGCGCCGACCTTGCTCGACATCGTGGGCATCGCGCCGCCCAAGGTGATCAACGGCGTCGGACAGATGCCGATCGAGGGCACCAGCTTCGCGCCCAGCCTGACGAATCCGGACGCGCCGTCGAAGAAGACGCCGCAATATTTCGAGATGTTCGGCCATCGCGGGCTGGTGCAGGACGGCTGGAAGGCGGTGGCCTTCCATCCGATGGGTACCGCCTTCGAGCAGGACAAGTGGGAGCTGTTCCATCTCGACCAGGACTTCAGCGAGACCGACGACCTTGCCGAGAAGGAACCGCAGCGGCTGAAGGCGATGATCGAGGAATGGTGGCGCCAGGCCGAGGCGCACCAGGTGCTGCCGCTCGACGACCGTTTCGCGCCGCGCTTCGCCGACAATGCCAAGCGCTTCCACGGGCCACGCAAGCGCTTCGTCTTCCATGCCGGCATGGGCCACGTGCCGACCGATGTCGCGCCCGACGTGCGGAGCCGCACCTACACCATCGAGGCCGACGCGCGGGTCGACGCCGCGACCGAGGGCGTGCTGATCGCCCACGGCGACATGACCTGCGGCTATGCGCTCTACATCAAGGACGGCCGGCTCACCTACGACATGAACGTGGGCGGCCAGCACCATGTCGCCGTCTCCGACCGGCCAGTGCCGCCGGGCAATCGGCGGCTCGGCTTGCGCATGCGCCGCAACGGCGGCCGCAACCTCGCCATGCTCCTGATCGATGGCGAGGCGGTCGGCGGCTTCGACGAGCCGCTCGGCTTCATCAGCTTCATCTCGTGGTCCGGCCTCGATATCGGCCGCGACCGCGGCAGCCCGGTGTCGCACTATGAGGCGCCGTTCGCCTTCACCGGCAAGCTGCGCAAGGTGACGGTGCTGATGGACGACGACCAGGCGCTCGACGCCGAGGCCGCGGCCGAAGCAACACTCGCCCGCGAATGACCACCATCCTCGATCGTCGGCCAGGCGTGGACAGTCCCTACGCCTGGCGATTGGCCTTCGTCTCGATGTTCTGCATCGCGCTGGGCGGCGGGGCACTCTACCTGCCGGTGGTGGCGCTGAAGGAGATCGCCGCCGAGTTCGGAGACCGCCGCGCCGTGCCGTCGATGGCCTATATGCTGGGCTTCTTCGCCATGGGCCTGGGCGGCGTGTTCATGGGCTGGCTGGCCGACCGCACCAGTCCGCGGGTGCCGCTGCTGATCGCCGGCGTGTCGATCCTGGCCGGCGGTTGGCTCGCGTCGCGCGGCAGCAGCGAGTGGACACTCTATCTGGGTTACATGATCCCGCTTGGCTTCCTCGGCAATGCCGCGACCTTCACGCCGGCGTTGAACAACATCCAGGGATGGTTCGAGCGCCGGCGCAGCACCGCGGTGTCGCTCATCTCGGTCGGACCGGCGATCTCCGGCTTCTCCTGGCCGCAAGTCTATGGCTGGCTGTTGCCGCGATACGGCTGGCGCGAGTCGCTGGTGATCTACGGCATCGTTGCCGGCACGCTGCTGTTCGTCTGCGCCTTCTATGTGCGGCCCTCGCCGGTGGCGCGCGCCAAGACCGCGCGAGCCAGGGAGGACCTGTCCGGCCTGCCGATGTCGTCGTGGTCGCTGATGGCGCTGCTGTCGGCCGCCGGCTTCTGCTGCTGTTCCGCGATGGCGATGCCCTTCGTGCATATGGTGGCGTTCTGCGGCGACCTTGGCCTGTCGCCGGCACGTGGCTCGGAGGCGATTTCGCTGATCCTGCTGACGGCGGTCGCGTCGACCTTCGCGATGGGCCGGCTGTCGGATCATATCGGACCGCTCAAGGTCAGCATCCTGTGCTCGGCGATCCAGGTAGTGTCGCTCACCGGCTACGTCTTCGTGCAAGGCCTCGCTGGGATCTACACGCTCGCCGTGATCCACGGCATTCCCTACATCGCGATCGTGCAGGGCTATGCGCTGATCCTGCGCCGGCTCTACGGCCCGACCATCGCCGGCTGGCGACTGGGCGTGGTGATGCTGTTCGCGATGGCCGGCATGGCGGTCGGCGGCTGGATGGGCGGCGCGATCTTCGATGCGACCCTGAGCTACCGCCCATCCTTCCAGCTCGCGCTCGCCTTCGACCTCCTGAATTTCATGTTGCTCGGACTTCTCTTTGTCGGCTGGCGGCGGACAACGGCGGGCCTAACGGTATAGGATCGGCGTCATGGCCAGCGACCACGATCATGACCATGACAACAGCCTGTCCGAGACGGTGTTGCGGGTGAAGGCCCTCGAATCGCTGCTGGTGGAGAAGGGCCTGGTCGACCCGGCGGCGCTCGACGCGATGGTCGACGCCTACGAGAACAAGATCGGCCCGCGCAACGGCGCCAGGGTCGTCGCCCGTGCCTGGACCGACCCCGCCTACAAGGCGCGGCTGATGGCCGACGCCACCGCCGCGATCGCCGAGCTGGGCTACTCCGGCGCGCAGGGCGAGCACATGGTGGTGGTCGAGAACACGCCTACCGTCCACAACCTCGTCGTCTGCACGCTCTGCTCCTGCTACCCGTGGCCGGTCCTGGGGTTGCCGCCGGTCTGGTACAAGTCGTCGGCCTACCGCTCGCGCGCGGTGATCGATCCGCGCGGCGTGCTGCGCGACTTCGGCATCACCGTGCCTGACGAGGTCGCCGTGCGTGTGCGGGATTCGACTGCCGAGATCCGCTACCTCGTCCTGCCCGAACGGCCGGCCGGCACGGAGAGCCTGGGCGCCGAGGCCCTGGAGGTTCTTGTGACGCGCGATACCATGATCGGCACCGCAAAGGTCAGCGCGCCATGAACGGCGTGCACGACATGGGCGGCATGCACGGCTTCGGCCCGGTCGTGCCCGAGTCCAACGAGCCCGTCTTCCACGCCCCTTGGGAAGGTCGTGTGCTGGCGCTGCGCCGCGCGCTGGGCGCGTGGCGGAAGTGGAACATCGACGCCGGCCGCCACAGCATCGAGACGCTGGCGCCGGCTGACTACCTGCGCATGAGCTACTACGAGAAGTGGCTCGCCTCGGCGATCAAGCTGGCGCTCGGCG
>VBAF01000113.1:0-1891 GCA_005884705.1 Alphaproteobacteria bacterium | reverse complement strand
GATCCCTCGACATCGGTGGCGACGCCGCCGCTCACCGCCGACAAGGTGATGCCCGCGATCCTGAACGGCGGCCCGACGCAGCGCGAGAGCGCGGCCAAGCCGCGCTTCGCGGCCGGCCAGGCGGTGCGCGCCCGCTGTTTCAACCCGACCGGCCATACGCGGCTGCCGCGCTACGTGCGCGGCCGGCTGGGCACGATCGAGCGCGACCACGGCGCGCATGTCTTTCCCGATTCGAATGCCAAGCTCCAGGGCGAGAAGCCGCAGTTGCTGTACACCGTGCGCTTCGCGGCACGCGAGCTGTGGGGCGAGGCGGCCAATCCCGCCGACGCCGTCTATCTCGACCTGTGGGAGGATTATCTCGATGCCGCGTGACGAGCTTTGCAAGATGACCGCCGTCGAGGCGGTGGCGCGGCTGAAGAAGAAGGAGATCACGCCCCTCGACCTGATCGAGGCCTCGGCCCAGCGCATCGCCGAGGTCGAGCCGGCGGTGAATGCGCTGCCCACCCTTTGCCTCGACCGTGCGCGCGACCACGCCAGGAGGATCATGGCCGGCGGTGAAGCCTGCGAGGCTTCCGGCGAAGCCGGCTGGCTCGCCGGCCTGCCAGTCTCGATCAAGGACCTGACCGATGTCGCGGGCGTGCGCACCACCTACGGCTCGCCGATCTTCGCCAACCACGTGCCGTCCAAGTCCAATCCGCTGGTCGAGCGCATCGAGCGCAAGGGCGGCGTCGTGGTCGGCAAGTCCAACACGCCGGAGTTCGGTGCGGGCGGCAGTACCTTCAATGAGGTGTTCGGCAGGACGCGCAATCCCTGGAACACCTCGCTCACCTGCGGCGGCTCGACCGGCGGCGGCTCGGTCTCGGTGGCGACCGGCGAGGTCTGGCTGGCGCACGGCTCGGACCATGGCGGCTCGCTGCGCCGGCCGGGCACCTATTGCTCGACCGTCGGCATCCGCCCGTCGCCCGGCCGCGTGACGCGCGGCACCTCCAACAATCTCTGGTCGCCGCAGTCGGTGCAGGGGCCGATGGCGCGCAACGTGCCGGACCTGGCACTGTTCCTCGACACCATGGCGGGCTTCTGTGCCCAGGACCCGATGACCTTCGATGCGCCGGCGGTATCGTTCAGCGCCGCGGTTGCTCGTCCCGTGGCGCCCAAGCGCGTTGCCTGGACGGCCGATTTCGGCGGCCGCTTCGAGCTCGACCGCGAGATCCGCGAGGTCTGCACCAAGGCCGCGCAGCGCTTCGCCGAGCTGGGCTGCATCGTCGAGGAGGCGACACCCGACTTCGGGCCGGTCGACGAGGTCTTCATGGCGTTGCGCAGCCAGCAGTTCGTCGTCGACCGCGAGCTGCAGCTCGAGCAGCACCGTGACAAGATCAAGGCAGACATCACCTGGAACACCGAGCTCGGCCTGAAGCAGACCACCAGCCAGCTCGCCTGGGCCGAGCGCGAACGTGCGGCGCTGTTCCGGCGCATGGTCGAGTTCTTCCAGAAGTACGACCTGCTGGTGACCCCGAGCGCGCCGACCGCGGCATTCGACGTCAACCTGCGCGCGCCCGCCACCATCAACGGCAAGAAGCTCGAGAACTACATGTCGGGCTCGACTCTCAACTCGGCGATCACTGTGACCGGCAGCCCGGCCATCGCCGTGCCCTGCGGCTTCGACTCGTACGGCCGGCCGACCGGGCTCCAGCTCGTCGGCAAGCCGCGCGGCGAGGCGGCGTTGCTGCAGGCGGCATCGCTGTTCGAAAAGCTGCTCGGCCTCGACAAGCTCCTGCCCATCGACCCCAAGCCGGGGACCGTGCCACCCTCTTGAATTGGGTGCGTGTTAGATATACATTATGATATGTATATCTAAAGGTGCGCCATGCAGGTTTCCAAGTGGGGCAACAGC
>VBAF01000112.1 GCA_005884705.1 Alphaproteobacteria bacterium | reverse complement strand
GTTGCGCTCGAAATGGCCATAGGGAAGGCGCACCAGGTGACGGACGACCTGCGTGCTCATCAGCAGGTCGAGGCGCGCGGCCGCGCGGCCCGCCAGCCAGCCGCGCAACAGACGCAGCCCGAAATCGGCCGCGTAGGCCGCGAGCAGGCCGGCCGACAGCAGGGCGATCAGTCCCATCGCCTCGGCCGGCGCCCGGCCGGCCAGACGATTGACCACCAGCATCAGGAAAAGCGGGCTGGCGAGCGCCAGCAGATTGACGACGAACGACACCGCCGCGAGCTGTGCGATCGCCGGCCGGACCGCCCGCCAGATCGGCGCATGCCACGACGACAGCGGTGCTGCCGGCGGCGGCATACGCAGGACGAGAGCTTGGCTGCCGGGCCTGACCAGGC
The DNA here is from genome assembly GCA_005884705.1 of Alphaproteobacteria bacterium. Classification (GTDB taxonomy): domain Bacteria; phylum Pseudomonadota; class Alphaproteobacteria; order Reyranellales; family Reyranellaceae; genus Reyranella. Next base: position 6,072 of record VBAF01000112.1, on the reverse strand, counting down.
CTTCGACCGCGACCTCGGCCACCCGGCCCTCCACCACGTCGAGCACGACCGCACAGCCGTTCTTCGCCGACACGACGACACTGGCGGGCCCACCGGCGCCGATCAGCGTAAACGGCGGAGGCAGCGCCTGAAAGGAGGTGTGCCCGAGATCGACAGCGTGGCCGTCGAACCCCAGCCGGCGCGCGGCATCCAGGAACGCCGGCACATCGAGCGGACCCTGGGGAAGGGCCGCGATGCGGCGCACGTCGGCCTCGCTCACCGGCCGGCCGAGTTGCCGGGCAACGTAAAGCAGCGCCCGCATCAGGGTGTCGATCGCCCGCGGTCGTGGCGAATCGATGTCGAGGAGGGCGGATTCGAGGGGTGCCATCAGCTGCTCGGCAGCGCGCATGCCGTCGAGCAGCCTACCAGAAATTATCGCTGAATCAAATGATTACAGAGTGATGTTAACGTGCGCCGAAGGCCCGCCTCAGTTCCGGCACCAGATCCAACCGCTCCCACGAGAAGGCGCCGTCCTTCTCGGGCTTGCGGCCGAAATGGCCGTAGGCCGCGGTGCGCTTGTAGATCGGCTTGTTGAGCTGCAGGCCGCGACGGATATTGGTCGGGCGCAGCGGAAAGACGTCGTTCAGCACCTTCTCGAGCCGGCGCTCGTCGACCTTGCCGGTACCCTGGGTGTCGACATAGAGCGACATCGGGTCGGCGACGCCGATGGCGTAGGCGACCTGGATCAGGCAGCGATCGGCCAGGCCGGCGGCGACGACGTTCTTGGCGAGATAGCGCGCGGCATAGGCGGCCGAGCGGTCGACCTTGGTCGGGTCCTTGCCGGAGAAGGCGCCGCCGCCATGCGGGGCGTAGCCGCCGTAGGTGTCGACGATGATCTTGCGGCCGGTCAGGCCGCAGTCGCCGTCGGGGCCGCCGACCACGAAGTTGCCGGTCGGGTTGACGAAGAAATCGGCTGCCTTCTTGGGCATCCAGCCCTTGGGCAGCGACTTCTCGACGTACGGCGCGATCATCTCCTTGACCATGCCGGAGTTGTATTTCTTGCCCTTGCCGTTGACTTCCCGGTGCTGGGTCGAGACCACGACCTTGCTGGCGCCGATCGCTTTGCCGTTGAGGTAGCGCACCGTCACCTGGCTCTTGGCGTCGGGCTGCAGGTCCTTGAGCTCGCCCGAGCGGCGCGCCTTGCTCAGCACCTCGAGGATCTTGTGCGAGAAGTAGATCGGCGCCGGCATGAAGGAGTTCTTCTCGTACTCTTCGCTGTCGCGGCAGGCGAAGCCGAACATCAGACCTTGGTCGCCCGCGCCTTCCTGCTCGCCGAGGTTGCCGCCCTTGTTCTTGGCGTTGACGCCCATGGCGATGTCCGGCGACTGGCCATGCAGCAGCACCTCGACATCCGCGCCATGGAAGGAGAAGCCGTCCTGGTCGTAGCCGATATCCTCGACCACCTCGCGCGCGATCCGGGTCAGGGCCTCGCGGTTGACGATCGTCTGCTTGCCGTACTTCTTCATGTACGGATCGGAGGCGCGGCCTTCACCGGCGATCACGATCTTGTTGGTGGTGACCAGCGTCTCGCAGCCCAGCCGGGTATTGGTTTGGCTGTCGTCGGCGATGCCGAGCTTGATGTCGTTGGCGATGAAGGCGTCGAGGATCGCGTCCGAAATCTGGTCGCTGACCTTGTCCGGGTGGCCTTCGGAGACCGATTCAGAAGTAAAGAGATAATCCTTGAGCGCCACAGAGCCCTCCCACAGATGTCGCTGGACCTCCGGGCAGGGCGGGATGGGCCGCCAACGTCCGGCTTAGCCTTTGTTTTCGCGGTGGCAAGTCGTCCAAATCCGTCCGCGGCGGCGTCGCAAGCGACGCCGCGCCGTTAAAAACTCCAACCGAGCGTGGAAATCAAGGGGGCGGATGCGCCCGATCAGCGACCTTTGCGCCCGCCCAGGACCTCGGCATGGCTCGCCGCGCCCACCGCCTTCACCATCTCGAAGATGCGCTTGCGCACGCGGCTCTCGCGAATCTTGTAGTAAGCGCGCACCAGCTCGAGCGTCTCGCGCTTGATCAGCGGGTCCTTCTCCTGCTCGAACGGCGTCGCCGCCTCACCGAAACCACCCTTGCGGCCGCGACCCGACATCGGCCGCCCGGCCAGCGCATTGGAGGGCATCTCGTCGAAGAAATAGGAGACCGGAACGTCGAGCACCTTGGCGAATTCGAACAGGCGGCTCGAGCCGATCCGGTTCGAGCCGCGCTCGTACTTCTGGATCTGCTGAAAGGTGAGGCCGACGGCGGTGCCGAGCTTCTCCTGGCTCATGCCGAGAAGCGTGCGGCGTTGGCGCATCCGCGCGCCAACATGGACATCAACCGGATGCGATCTTGCCATCTCTCCTCATCCTTCTTCGTGCTTGGTCTTGATGACGCAGGCGTTGCACTCGATACCAATCAGACACGTCTTAATTGTGCCCGGGCGACCGCTCAAACCGTGCAAAAATGCATATCTACACGCTTAGAGTGCATATGACATATGCCCACCGATGCCGGATTGCAAGCTTAACCTTGCGGTTTGGGTCTCGCGCTAACCACAAACAGCGCGAGTATCCCCAGAAAGGCCAATATCGTCCAATCGTGCCATCTAGCGTACAAGGTTGCTGCGCGCGGAGGTGGAAGAGCGTAATCGATTACACCTTCGCGCTCCATCTCCAGCGACGCAAGTACCCGGCCGAAGGCATCGATCACCGCAGATACGCCGGTATTGGCCGCACGGATCATCGGCAGTCCCTCCTCTACCGTGCGCAGACGCGCGCTGACGAGATGCTGATAGGGGCCACTCGAGGTGCCGAACCAGGCATCGTTGGTGACGTTCAGCAGCCACGCCGGCCGGGCACCCGGCCCCGTGACGTCAGCCGGAAAGATCGCTTCGTAGCAGATCAGCGGCGAGAAGCCCGGCAGGCCCGGCAGCGCGATCGTCGTGAAGGCCTCGCCCTTCTCGAACGAGCCGCGGCCGATCAGACCGGTGAGCGGCGGCAGCTCCTTGTGGAAGGGGATGTATTCGCCGAACGGCACGAGGTGCACCTTGTCGTAGGTCGCCGCGACCTCGCCGCCCGGCGTGATCGCCACCAGCGCGTTCCAGACTCCCTCGGCCACGACCGGTCCGGCGCGCGGGGCGCCCGCCAGCAGATAGCCGCCACGCGGCGCCGCCGTCGCCAGCATAGGCAGGCCGGCCGATTGGGGCTGGACGATGAAGGGCACCGCCGTCTCCGGCCAGACCACCGCGGCGAGCCGGTCGAAGCCTTCACGCCGGCTGAGATCGATCAGCTTCTGCAGTTCGCGGGCGCGGCTCTCGGGCCGCCACTTCTCGGCCTGGGGCACGTTGGGCTGTACGATGCGAATGATCGGGCCGCTGCCGGCCCCGATCGGCGGCATCACCTGCTGGCCGGCGACGCCGGCGAGCCCGACGACGGCGAGCGCCGCCAGCGCCGCCCGCCAGCCGGCAGCCGGCGCCGCGAGGATGACGAAGCTCAAGGTCCCGAGCCCGTACACACCGACCCATGCAGCGCCCTGCACCAACGGCGTGGCGAATGCCCAGACATGGCCGAGCGGATTCCACGGATAGCCGGTGAAGATGTGGCCGCGCAGCCATTCGGCCGCGGTCCAGGCGATCGCCAAGAGGACGACCCGGCGATAGCGGCCCGCCAATCCGGGCCAGCGCAGCGCGAGCTTCTTCGTCCCCCAGGCGGCCGCCGCGGGAAAGGCGCCGAGCACGATCGCGAGGCTGACGACGGCGGGCGGGCCGAGCGGCGCGAAGTCGGCGGGCGGCACGAAGAAGGCCTCGACCATCCAGTAGGAGCCCACCGTGAAATGGCCGATGCCCCACATCCAGGCCCGCAGGCCCGCAACGCGCGCGGTCGGCGCGCCGTCCCACAGCCAGACGAAGGCGACGAAGCCGACCACGGCGAGCGGCAGCCAATAGAGCGGCGGCAGGGCGAGGGCCGCGAGCGCGCCCGCCACCAAGCCAGCGCCCATCGCGCGCGCACCCTGGAGTTTCGTCACGGGTTGATCGGGCTCAGGCGGCGGATTGTTCGACCGCCGGCGGCCGCACGCGCAGACGCCGGATGCGTCGCGGATCGACGTCGAGGATCTCGAACTCCACGCCCGACGGATGGCGCACCACCTCGCCGCGCTCGGGAATGCGGCCGAGCAGCGAGAAGATCAGGCCGCCGACCGTGTCGATCTCGCGCCGCTCGTCCTCCGACAGCACGTTGCCGATCTCCTGCTCGAGCATCTCGACCGGCGTGCGGCCGTTGACGTCGATCGTGCCGTCGACCCGGCGGGCCAGCACCGGGGCCTGCGCCACGTCGTGCTCGTCCTCGATCTCGCCGACGATCTCCTCGACCAGGTCCTCGATGGTGAGCAGCCCGTCGGTGCCGCCGAACTCGTCGACCACCAGCGCCATGTGGGTGCGCGAGCGGCGCATGTCGAGCAGCATGTCGAGCACCGGCAGGGTCGGCGCGACGAACACAACCCGGCGCAATATGTCGCGCAGATTGAACTTCTTGGCGGTGCCCCAATAGACCAGCACGTCCTTGATGTGGACCATGCCGATCACGTCGTCGAGCGATTCGCGATAGATCGGATAGCGCGAATGCGCCTCGGCCTGGATTAGGCGCACCACCTCGTCGAGCGGCGTATCGGCTGCGATGGCGATGATCCGTCTTGTCGCGCAGCTTCAGGATGTTGGCGAGCAGGACCCGCTGGTCCTCGCTGATCGGGGTGTCGCTCTCGGGCGTCTCCTCGATCAGTTCCTCGATCGCCTCGCGGACCGCCTCGTTCTTCTCGCGGCGGCGCAGCCGGCGCAGGATGGCACGCAACAATCCGCCGATGGAGACGACATCGTTGGCCAACGCCTGTGTTGCCGATGGCCCTCCGTCCGAGCCAGCCCCGGGGCCTGGCTGCGAGGGGCGCGCTGTGGAGTCCGGCATGTTTGGTAAGATAGGGTAACCGCCCTGCGTTGCAATGCGGAGGAAAGTTCTTGATGCGTTCCTGCAAAATGCCGTCCGGCAACGAGATGCCCGTGTTCGGGATCGGCACCTGGCGGATGGGCGAAGGCCACGCGAAACGCGGGGCGGAGCTCGAGGCGATCAAATATGCCCTCGAGCTGGGCTATCCGATGATCGACACCGCCGAGATGTACGGCGATGGCGGCGCAGAGGAGATCGTCGGCGAGGCGCTGGCCGGGATCCGCGAGCGGCCGTTCATCGTCAGCAAGGTCTACCCGCACAACGCCACGCGCAGCGGCACGATCGCCGCCTGCGAGCGCAGCCTCGAGCGCCTGCGCCTGGAACGCATCGATCTCTACCTGCTGCATTGGCGCGGCGGCGTGCGGCTGGCCGAGACTTACGAGGCGTTCTTCCGCCTGCGCGAAGCCGGCAAGATCGCCGACTTCGGCGTCAGCAACTTCGACACCGGCGACATGGAAGAGGCGGCCCGCCTCGACAAGGGACTGACCGGCACCAACCAGGTGCTCTATTGCCTGTCGCGCCGCGGACCCGACCACGACCTGCTGCCCTGGATGCGAAAGCGTTCGATCCCGCTGATGGCCTACTCGCCGCTCGACCAGGGCCGGTTGCTCACCAACGCCACGCTCAAGAAACTCGCGGGCGAGCTGCGCTGCACGGCCGCGCAACTGGCGCTCGCCTGGCTGCTGGCGCAGCCCGGCGTCGTCACCATTCCGAAATCGATGACACGCGAGCGGGTGAAGGAGAATTTCGGGGCGCTGGACGTCAAGCTCTCGGCGGACATTCTGGCCGAACTCGACCGCGCTTTCCCAGCGCCCAAGGGCAAGCAGTCGCTGGAGATGCTGTAAAGATCCCTCGCTTGAGCGCGGGGTCTTTCACTTCGCCGCGTAAGGATCCGCGATCCCGAGTGTCTTCAGAGTCCGCCGCTCCCGCGCCTCCATCCGCTCGGCGTCGCCCTCGCCAGTCTCGTGGTCGTAGCCCAGCAGATGCAGCGTGCCGTGGACCACGAGATGCGCCACGTGGTCGGCCGGCGCCTTCTTCTGCTCCTTCGCTTCGCGCCAGACGGTCT
>VBAF01000111.1:1088-8216 GCA_005884705.1 Alphaproteobacteria bacterium | reverse complement strand
CAACGATTTGAATGCTAGAGAGCATTCCGCCTCGTCCAAAGAATCAGAATGAGAGAAAACGTCGCGAGAACTGATGCCGTTGGCACCTTGGCCTTGATCTTGGTTGGCCTGACGGCGGCTGGCGCGGACGACACTGCGCAGACGGGGCGCCGCCCCGCCTGCGCCTACACTGTCAGGAACTGCTGCACGATGCTCTTGTCGGCCTGCAGGTCGGCCGGCGTGCCGGTGAAGCGGACCTCGCCCTTCTCCAGGATGTAGACGCGGTCGGCGAGCGCCATCACGAACTGCAGGTTCTGCTCGGCCAGCACGATCGACAGCCCGGTCGCCTTGAGCTCGGCCACGCGCTGGCAGAGCTGCTCGACGATCAGCGGCGCCAGCCCCTCCGACGGCTCGTCGAGCAGCAGCAGCTCGGGATTGCCCATCAGGGTACGGGCGATGGTGAGCATCTGCTGCTGGCCGCCCGACAGCACGCCGCCGCGCCTGTCGCGGATCGCCTCGAGGTCGGGGAACAGCGCGAACACCTGCTCCTCGCGCCAGGCCGTCCGGCCGTCCGGGCCGGCCCGCCGCGCGATGTCGAGGTTCTCCCAGACCGTGAGCTCGGGGAAGATGCGGCGGTCCTCGGGCACGAAGCCGATGCCCAGGCGGCAGATGCGGTGCGGCCCGAGCCGCGCGATGTCGTGCCCCTTCCACATCACGCGGCCGCTGGCCGGCGGCGTCAGGCCGATGATCGAGCGCATGGTCGTGGTCTTGCCGACGCCGTTGCGGCCGATCAGGGCGATGCACTCGCCGGCATGGACCTCGAGCGACACCCCGAACAGGACGCGGCTGAGGCCATAGGCGGTGTGGATGGCCTCGACGGCCAGGTCAGCCGCCTTATTGACCATGACCGCCCCAGCCATGACCACCGCCCTCCCCGAGATAGACCCGCCTGACCTCGGGGTCGTTGCGCACGGCGTCGGGTTCGCCGGAGGCAATGATCTCGCCGTGATGCAGCACCGAGATGCGCTCGGCGATGCCGAACACCACGGCCATGTCGTGCTCGGTGAACAGCAGGGTGAGCCCGCGCGCCTTCACGATGTCGCGCACCGAGGCGATGGTCGCGGCGGTCTCCTGCGGCGACATGCCGGCGGTCGGCTCGTCGAGCAGCAGCAGCCGCGGCTGGGAGGCGAGCGCGATCGCGAGCTCGAGCTGCTTCTGCTTGCCGTAGCTCAGCTCGCCGGCGATCTCCACCGCCTCGGCCGCGAGGCCCACCAGGTCGAGCAGCTCCTGCGTGCCGGCGCGATACAACGAGCGGCCAGGCCGCCACAGGTTCCACTGCTGGTGCTCGTGGGCGATCAACGCCACCTGGACGTTCTCGAACACGGTGAGCCTGGGATAGACGTTGATGCGCTGGAACGAGCGGGCGATGCCCAGCCGCACGATCTTCTGCGGCGGCAGGCCGACCAGGTCGCGGCCTTCGAACGACACCGAGCCGCGGTCGGGCCGCAGATGGCCGGTGATGAGGTTGAAGAAGGTCGTCTTGCCGGCGCCGTTGGGACCGATGATGGCGTGGGTCTGGCCGACCGCCAGATCGAACGACACGTCGCGCGTGGCGACGAAGCCGGCGAAGGCCTTCCACAGCCCCCCTATCTGTAGCATTGGGCTCAGCATGGCGCTCATGGCCGCCGCCACGCCTGACGGTACGCCCTGAGCCGGGCCATCAGGCCGATCAGCCCGTCGGGCAGCACCAGCACGATCACCAGCAGGATGAGGCCGAGCACGGTCGGCCAGTAGGTCGTGTACTGGTTGGTGAAGATCTGCAGCAGGTAGAGCACGGCGGCGCCGATGATCGGCCCGACGAAGGAATGGATGCCGCCCAGCAGCACCATGATCAGCACCTGCGCCGATTCAGTCCAGTAGGCGTTCTCGATGTACATGCCGCGGTGGTACATGCCGAACAGCGCGCCTGCGAGCCCGGCGAAGGTGCCGGCCACCGTGAAGGCCGCCCAGCGCATGCGGCGGGTGTCGACGCCGATGAAGCCGGTGCGCACGCTGTTCTCGCGCACCGCGATCAGGGTCAGACCGAAGGCCGAATGACAGATCACCCAGAGGGCGGCGATGGCTGCGGCGACCACCGCCAGGGTGAACCAGAAGTAGCTCGTGTAATGGCCGAGCATTGCCGGCAGCTTGATGCCGGTGAAGCCGTCGTCGCCGCCGGTCACCTCCTTCCACTTGAAGGCGACGCCCCACACCAGCATGGCGAAGGCGAGCGTCAGCATGGCGAAGTAGATCTGGGTCAGCCGCACGCAGAAGTAGCCGACGACGGCGGCCACCGTCCCGGCCAGCACCACCGCCGCCGGCAGCGCGAACAGCAGCGGCCAGCCGTAGGTGGTCAGCAGGATGGCGCAGGCATAGCCGCCGATCGCGAAATAGGCGGCGTGGCCGAACGAGACGTTGCCGGTGAAGCCGAGCAGCACGTTGAGGCTGAGCGCGAACAGCACGTAGATCAGCACCTCGGTCGCGACGTCGATGGCGTAGCGGCTGCCGCCGAGCGGCAGCAGCGCGAGCAGCAGGACGACGACCGCCGAGGCGATCAGGTAACGGCGCTCGGGCATGCTCAGCGCGCCATGGTCAGGTCGATTCCGGCCGGCCGAGCAGGCCCCACGGCCGGATGATCAGCACCACCAGCATCAGCAGGTAGGGCAGCACGTCCTGCCAGTTGGGCGCCCATACCGTGCCGAACTGCACGACGAAGCCGAAGGCGAGCGCGCCCAGGAAGCTGCCCCACAGGTTGCCCAGCCCGCCGATGATGACGATGATGAAGCACTCGTTGATGATGGTGGCGTCCATGCCCGGCACCAGCGCGACGCGCGGCGCCGCCAGCGCGCCGCCGACCCCGGCCAGCGCCGAGCCGATGGTGAACACCGCGGCATAGACCATCGGCACGTTGACGCCGAGCGCCGCCAGCATCTCGCGGTCCTGGGTGGCGGCGCGCACGATGCGGCCCCAGCGCGTGCGATCGACCACGAGCCACATGGCGAGCGCGATCAGCGGCCCGACCACGCAGAGGAAGAGCTGGTACTGCGGCAGCACGACGAAGCCCAGGTTGACCGCGCCGCCCAGCCCCTGCGGATAGCCGACCGAATACTGGTCGGTGCCCCAGATCATCTTCGCGGCGTCGCTCATCAGCAGCACGAGCGCGAAGGTGAACAGGAGCTGCATCAGGTGCTCCTTGCCGTAGAGGTGCTTCAGCATCAGCCGCTCGATCACCAGCGCGATCACCGCGAGGCTCGCGGCCGCGGCGAGGACGCCGACGAAGAAGGGCGCGCCCCAGCTCTTGGTCACGGTGAAGACGATGTAGGCGCCGAACATGTAGAACATGCCGTGCGCGAAATTGATCACTCGCAGCACGCCGAAGATCAGGTTGAGGCCGGACGCGATGATGAACATGTTCATCGCCAGCGCCAGGCCATAGAACGCGTTCAGCGTGAACATGGTGAGCGTCATCGGCTCGGTCTCTCCCCTGCCGTCGTCCCCAGCGTAGTCGAGGGACCTCTTTTTGCGGCGGCTGCCAAAAAAGAGATCCCTCGGCTTCGCTCGGGATGACGACTACGCCGCGCTGCGCGGCTCCGTCGTCACTTCGGCTGGATGTATTCCGCCGGCTCCATCATGCGATAGGCACGATCGGGCTTCTTGACCATCGGTCCCCAGAACTGGCCGATATTGGCCTGGTGGCTCTTGGCGTCGATGGTGAGCTTGCCGACCGGCGTGCCGATGCTCAGCCCCTCGAGCGCCGCCGAGACCTTGTCGGGATCGGTCGACTGGGCCTTCTCGATCGCCGCGGCGGCGTACATCACGCCGATGTAGCCCAGCACCGCCCACTGCGGCGTCTCCTGGGTGTTGAGCTTCTTGGCGAGCCTGGCCTGAAACTCCTTATGGGAGGGATCGTTGCTGGTGTACCAGAGCTCGTAGGTGTTCGAGATCACGTTGTCGGGGTAGTCGCCCTTGAGCTCGCCGGCGATCTCGTGGCTGCCGATCTCGCCGCCGGAGATCCACTTGATCTTGCTGAAGAAGCCAAGCGGGGCGGCCTGCTTGACCCACGACACGAAGTGCGGCCCCCACAGGCCCGAGATCACGCCATCGCAGCCGGCAGACATGACCTGCGGGATGAACGGATTGAAGTCGGTGGCGCCGAGCTTGGGCTTGAGGGTCAGCACGACCTTGGCGTCCGGCGCGTACTTGGGCAGCGCCTTCAGGATGCCGGCCTCGAGGTCGTTGCCGTAGGCATAGTCGAGCTCGAGATGGCAGAGCTTGGTGAGCTTGTTCTTGCCGACCAGCATCGCCATGGTGTCGCCTTCCTGGTCGGTGTTCGCCGCGGTCCGGAAGACGTACTTGTGCAGCTTATCCGTCGTGATCTGGATGCTCTTGGGGATGGTCGAGATATAGACGACCTTCTCCTGCTTGCTGACCTCCGACATCGCGAGCCCGACCGACGAGGCCAGCCCACCGAGCACGATGTCGACCTTGTCCTTGGTGATCAGCTCCTTCATCGTCGACGAGGCGGTCGCCGGGTTGAGCTTGTCGTCGCGCTCGACCGATTCGATCTTGCGGCCCATCATGCCGCCCTTGGCGTTCAGTTCCTCGACGGCGAGCTGATGGCCCGTCATCGCCGGCACGCCATAGACGGCGCCGCCGCCGGTGAGAGGATAGAGGACGCCGATCTTGATCGGCGGCTGCTGGGCAAGCGCCGTTCCGGCGCCAAGGACGCCCAGGGCGGCGAGCATCACGCTGTATTTCATGTTGTGTTTCCTCCCGGTTCGAGCACACACGGCTACGCGGGACGCGAACGAACGCTACGAGGCACCATCGACGAGGACGGCACCGCAGGCACAATCTGCACAGTGCAACCGACACATTGCAAGCCGGGTCGAGGCGCGCGGGCTGTCGCGCTTTCCTCCCCATTCTTATGGGCCTTTGCAGACAGTGGACCGGCGCAAGGCTAGCACGCGGGCCGTCGAGCGACTGCCGGAGTTATGCACATGGCGCGCGGGGTCTTTGGCCACAATGCCCCCGCCTCAGGCTGTCTTGGCCTTGAGCTCGTCGAGCTGCAGCCGCGCGCCGGCGATCATGCACGACAGGTCGGACGTCAGCATCACCATGTCGAAGCCGCGCTTCACCGCGCCCGCCGCGAACGCCGCGCCGGCGCAGTGCATGACGCACTTGATGCCGGCCTTGTGCGCCGCCGCCAGGATCTTGTCGCAGGTGGCCATATGGAGCGGGTCGGGGTTGTCGCCGCGCGGCGCCAGCCCGAGGGCGAACGACAGGTCGGCCGGCCCGATATAGACGGCGTCGAGGCCGGGCGTGGCGCAGATGGCGTCGAGGTTGGCGAGGCCCTCCTTGGTCTCGATCATGGCCATGACGACGATCTCGTCGTTGGCATTGGCGACGTAGTCGGCGCCGCCGTACTGCACGGCGCGCACCGGCCCGTTGGAGCGCATGCCGACCGGCGGATAGCGGCACGCAGCGACCGCCATCGCGGCTTCCTTGGCGTTATTCACCAGCGGCACGATGATGGCGTAGGCGCCGAGGTCGAGGGCCTTCATGATGGCCGCCGGCTCGTTCCAGGCGACCCGCACGACCGGGACCGTGTCGGTCTGCGAGATCGCCTGCAGCATCGGCGCCACGTCCCTCATTTCGGCCGTGCCGTGCTGCAGGTCGACGCACAGGGCATCGAACCCCTGACGCGCCATGACCTCGGCGGAGAAGCCGTGCGAGAGGGAGAGCCAACCCAGCGTCACGCATTTCTTGGCGTGCCACATCTGCTTGATCTTGTTCTTTCGCATGGTCGTCCCCTCCGGTGTTGTTCTCGATCTCTATCAAACTCCCGCCGTCAGAACATCTCCGGCGTGATGACGTTCTGCGGCCGCGGCCCGACCAGCGCCGCGCGCATGGTTTCGGCCGCCTTGAGCCTGGTGTCGTCCCACGCCTCGGGCGTGAAGAAGGCGGAGTGCGGCGTGATGATCAGGCGCCCCTCGCACCACGGCTCGCGCGCGCGGTAGGCGCGCAGCAGCTCGGGAATGGGCTCGACCGGCGGCTCGACGGGCAGAACGTCGAGCCCGACGCCGGCGAGATGCCCGCGCTTCAGGAGGTCGGCGAGCGCGTCGACATCGCAGATCGGTCCGCGCGCCGTGCTGACCACCACGCCGCCCTTCGGCATGCGCTCCAGCATCGCCCGCGAGATCATCCCGCGGGTTTCCGGCGTCAGCGGCGCGTGGATCGATAACGTGTCGGTCTGCTCCATCAGCGCCTCGAGCGAGTGCACGCGTTCGACGCTGACGCCGAGCTCGGTGCCATTCGGCATGTACGGGTCATAGGCCGCGCAGCGCCGCCGCCGTGCCGATGCGGCCCAGGCCGACGATGCCGAAGGTCTGCACGCCGTTGCGCCGCAACAGCGGGTCGCGCACGTAGCTCCACGGCGCAGGCTGCGGCCGGCGCTGCGCCTCGAGGTGGAGCGCGATGCCGCGGCGGAGCGACAGGGCAAGCGCCAGCGCGTGGTCGGCGACCTCGGTGGTGCCGTAGTCCGGCACGTTGCACACCATCACCTTGCGCGCGGCGGCGGCCGTGCGATCGATCTTGTCGTAGCCGACACCCATGCGCACGACGCAGCCGAGGTGGGGGAACCTGGCGAAGTGTTCGGCGGTCACGGCATGGCGCATCACCATCAGGCCGTCGACCTTGGCGCAGTCGCGCTCCTCGAGCTGCGACAGGTTGGCGACGTTGCGCCACACCACGCGCACGTCGGGCCCGAACACCTCGCGCTCGACAGAGTCGTTGTCGTACAGCTTCTCGGCATAAAGCACCGTCTTGACCATGGCCTGGGCATCTCCACCGTGACGCGGCGCATCCTAGAGCACCACGCCTACCCCTGAGCAGAAAGTTTATTGCGGCGTGAGGCCGGCGGTCTGCAGCGCGGTTTTCCAGACGGCGAGCTGGTCCTTCATGTAGGCGGCCAGCTCTCCCGGCGTCGACGAGCGCGGCACGAAGCCGTGGCGCTGCATCTGCTCGCGCACCGCGGGCTTGGCGAGGGTCGCAACCATCGCCTTGTTCATGGTGGCGACGATGTCGGGCGGCAGGCCCGCCGGGCCGACC
>VBAF01000111.1:0-1027 GCA_005884705.1 Alphaproteobacteria bacterium | reverse complement strand
GACGTCGACAGGGCGCGCAGCCGGCCGGCCTTCACGTGCGCAAGGACGGCCGTCGAGGTGCCGTTCATGAGCTGCACGCGGCCCGACAGCAGGTCGGTCATGGCGTCGGGCTCCGACTTGTAGCGCACGGCCTCCAGTTTCATGCCGTTGCTGGCCGCGAACGTCGCCATCGACGCGAACGCATAGGTGTTGCCGGTGGCATAGTTCAGCGGCGTCGGGCTCGCCTTGGCGTAGGCGATCAGCTCGGCCAGCGTATTCACCGGCAGCGACGGGTGGACGACGATGAAGAAGGTGTTGTCGCCCAGGAAGCTGACCGGCGTGAAGTCGGACAGCACGTTGTAGGGCGGCTCGGCCTGCAGGTTGGGCACGACGGCCAGCGCGCTGTTGGTGCCGAACAGGAAGGTGTAGCCGTCGGGCGGGGCGCGCTTGACCTCGCTCGCCGACAGCGCGCCATCGGCGCCGGGCTTGGGCAGCACGATGATCGGCTGGCCGAGGATTTGCTCGAGCTCCTGGCCGGCGATCCGCGCGAGCGCATCGCTGGCGGACCCTGCGCCGAAGGAGATGACGAACCGGATCGGCTTGGACGGATAGGCCTGGGCGGCCGCGTCGACCGCCACCACGGCCAAGGCAACGGACAGTGCTGCGGCCAGCGCAACGGCGATGATCCTGAGCATGGCCTCCTCCCCTATTGCACCGACTGCACCATGGCGCCTCTCGCGGTGCAACCTCCAGCCATGAAATGAAATAGGGGCCGTCTCGAACGGGCGCACTGCTAGGCTTTGTCCTCAAAGGAGCCCAGTCCATGCGCGTCGGCGTCCCCAAGGAGATCAAGGACCACGAAGACCGCGTCGGCCTGGTGCCGTCGTCGGTCGCCGAGCTGGTACGGCACGGCCACGAAGTGATGATCGAGGCCGGCGCGGGGCTGGGCGCCGGGCTGGAGGACGAACTCTACGTCGCCGCCGGCGGGCGCATCGTGGCGGGCGCCGAGGCGATCTTCCGCGACGCCGCGCTGATCGTGAAGGTGAAG
>VBAF01000110.1 GCA_005884705.1 Alphaproteobacteria bacterium | reverse complement strand
CGAGGCGGAAGGCGCCGCGAATGCCTAGAGTCCGGCGCACCTCGCAGATGATCGGGCTGGTGGTCGGCCTCACCATCGGCGTGCTGGTGGCGACCGGCGCCCTGCTGACCTATGGGCGCTACAGCTCGGCCAACATCCAGCAGCGCCTGGTGGTCAACAATTACGAAACCATCGCGCTGATGCGCCAGGTGCTGATCGTCCTGCAGGACACCGAGATCGGCCAGCGCGCCTATTTGCTGACCGGCGATGCCGCCAACCTCGAACCCTATGACCGCGCGCGGTTGCGGCTCGAGCCGATCGTGCGACAGCTCGAGGCGGCGGTCGGCGACGACGGCGAGGCCCTGCGCCAGGTCGCCGAGTTCCGCACGGCCGCGGCGGAAAAGCTGGATGAGCTGAACGCCACCATCGTCGCCTACCAGCTCTACGGGCGCGAGGCGCTGATGCCGCACAATGCCGGTCGCGCGACCAGCGACCGCATCCGCCAGATCGCCGACGCCTTCGTCGAGGGCCAGCGCCTGATGCTGTCGAGCCGGCTCGCCATGCTGCGGTCGGAGCAGGAGCAGGCCGATCTGGCCGGACTGCTGGTGCTGAGCGGCGCCTTCGCCTGCCTGATCGTCGGCATGTACCTGATCGTGCGTGGCGGCTCGCGGCTCGAGCAGGCGCAGCAGCAGCTCAGCGCCCGCACCCAGCTCCTGCAGACCACGCTCGAGACGCTGCAGGATCCGATCTTCGTGCTCGACGCCGAGGGCCGGGTGGTGGCCTGGAACGAGGCCTTCGCGCGACTGGCGGCGTGGGACCCTCATCGCGATCCGCCGCCGACCGTCGAGCAGCTCCTGTCCGAGCGCTTCCCGGCGATGCGCGCGCTGCTGCAGCCGCTGCACCTCGGTGAGCTCCAGGTCGGCCGGCAATCGACGGCGCGCGTGCCTTATGAGGGGCGCGAATTCGAGGTCTCGCACGGCGAGATGTCGGGCGGCGGCGCGGTCGTGCGCTGCGTCGACGTCACCGAGAAGCTGCGCGACGAGGCGGCGCTGCGGCAGGGCCAGAAGATGGAGGCGGTCGGCCAACTGACCGGCGGCATGGCGCACGACTTCAACAACATCCTGCAGGTGATCCAGGCCAACCTCGACCTGATGAAGGCCGAGTTGGACGCCAACCCGGAGGCGGTCGGACGGCTGCAAAGCGCCACCGCGGCCGCCGATCGCGGCGCGCGGCTCACCCAGCAGCTCCTCGCCTTCGCCCGCCGCCAGCCGCTGGCGCCGCAGCCGACCAGCGTGGCACGGCTGGTCTCGGACATGGACGAGCTTCTGCGCAACGCCATCGGCGAACGGGTCCAGCTCGAATCCACCGTCGCCGACGAGGCGTGGAACGCCCGCATCGATCCGGGCCAGCTCGAGAACGCGATTCTCAACCTGGTGCTGAACGCGCGCGACGCCATGCCCGACGGCGGCACGGTGCGGATCGAAGTGTCGAACGCCACGCTCGACCGCCGCTATGCCGCTCTCCACACCGAGGTCACGCCCGGCCCCTATGTGCTGGTCGAGGTGAGCGACACCGGCACCGGCATGCCGGCCGACGTGATCGCGCAGGCCTTCGATCCGTTCTTCACCACCAAGAACGAAGGCCGCGGCACCGGCCTCGGCCTCAGCATGGTCTATGGCTTCGTCCGCCAGTCGAGCGGCCATATCCGCATCGACAGCGCGATCGGGCAGGGGACCAGCGTCAAGCTCTACCTGCCGCGCACGCTCGATCCGGTGCCGGCGTCGGAAATCCGCGCCCCGCCGCCCGCCGCCGGCCGCGAGCGCATCCTGGTGGTCGAGGACAACGAGGAGGTCCGCCGCGCCGTCGTCGACATGCTGAAGAGCTGGGGCTATCGCGTCGACGCGGTGGAGACTCCCGATGCGGCCGCCCAGCTGCTCGAGACCGATTCGGCGTTCGACCTGCTGTTCACCGACGTGGTCATGCCGGGCGTGCTGTCGGCGATCGAGCTGGCGCGGCTCGCCCAGCGCCGCCGGCCCGGCATCGGCGTGCTGCTGACCTCGGGCTACACCCGCGATCTCATCCCGACGAGCGACGGCGCCGATCTGCCGATGATCGCCAAGCCCTATCGCAGCGAGGAGCTGGCGGCGCGGGTGCGCACGGTGCTGGCGGAACGCCAGCGGCCGAAGGCGCCGGCCCCGCCGCCGGCCGGCGCGCCGACCGCGCCGCCCGCGCCGCGATCCGACCACCCCCGCCGGGTGCTGTTCGTCGAGGACGAGGTGGTGCTGCGCATGTCCACCGTCGACATGCTGGAGCGGCTGGGCTGCCTGGTCGGCGCGGTCGGCAGCGGCGAGCAGGCCCTCGAGCTGCTCGACAGGGGCAGCACCTTCGACGTCCTGCTGACCGATCTCGGCCTGCCCGGAATGAGCGGCGAGGAGTTGGCGGCCGAGGTCCGGCGGCGCTTTCCCGAGCTGCCGGTCATCATTGCCAGCGGCTATGGCCCGAGCGATGCCCCGCCGGAGGGCCTGCGCTTCATCGGCAAGCCCTATTCCTCGATCGACCTGCAGCAGGCGCTCGACGAGGTCGCCCGGCGGTCAGCCACAGCTTAGTCGCGTCCCGCGTGCAACCGGCAGCTTCGGGGGCGCGTTCACTCTGTACGATAAGAAGGGGCGTCCAATGTTCAGTCTGCACTCGCAAGGCGGAGCGCACACGGCCGGCCGGAGCGTCGCCGACGCCCAGGCCCATGAGCTGCATCAGGAGCAGCTCTCCGGACCGCTCGACGGCGAGTTGCTCGATCTCTATGCCGCGATCCTGATCGTGGTGCCCCTGGCGCTCTTCCTGAAGTCGTTCCTGTTCTGATCGCAACCTTCGTCGGGCTGCGCCGTTCCATCCGTACGCGCATCCGAACGACAGGAGGTTGCCGTGCGTCCCATCGCCATTTTCGCCGCCTTCGCCGCCGTCTCGCTGATGGCCGTCGCGCCGGCCGTACACGCCCAGACCAGCACCACGACCAAGAGCGAGGCCAACTCGGTCTGGGAGAAGGTCAAGGGTAGCTGGAATCAGGCCAAGGGCGCCGTCAAGGAGCAGTGGGGCAAGCTGACCGACGACGACCTGCTCGAGATCCAGGGCCGCCGCGACCAGCTGGTCGGCAAGATCCAGACCCGCTACGGCATCAGCCAGGAAGAGGCGGAGGCCCAGGTCAGCGGGTGGGAACACAAATACAAGAGCATGTAAGCGGAGGCCTGCGATGAAGGCACGTCGCATTGCTACGATCGCCGCCGGCCTGCTGGTGACCGGTGTGGCCGGGCCGTCCTTGGCGCAGAACGTGGCGGTGAGCCCCGGCTATCCTGGACACGTCACCGATACGCGCACCGGAAAGGTCTGGACGCCGAGCTGGGACTCGCTCGACGCCTACCAGCCGACCGATCCCAACCATCCGGTCAATCGCGAGTTCAATCCGCGGGCCCAGCGCGAGAGCGTGCCCGGCATGATCAGCCAGCGGCCGCGTGCCGAGCTGATGGGCACCGTGCCCATTGCCGCCGGCCCCTCGGTGCCGATCATGGCAATCGATGCTCCGTCCTTGCAGGCGGTGCCGGGCCAGCGCTGGATCGCGGTCTTGTACGTGACCAACAACAGCGCCAACTCGATCGATGCGATCGTCGATTGCCATTTCACCAACCACGCCCAGAAGGTCGAATCGATCCGGGTCTACGTGCCGACCGCCGGCCCCGGCGAACGACTCGGCATGGCGGTGCGCGGGCCGCGGGTCGACACGTTCGTCGACAAGGTGGTGTGCGTGCCGATGGCGCCGACCTGAATTTCTCGAATTCCGCGTGAAGGGCCGGCCCGCAGCCGGCCCTTTTCGTTTGCCGCTCCGCAGCGCTACGCTCGCGCCTTGTGACAACGGGGGCGGCGGATGAGCGGATTGAGACGGCGAGGAGCTCTGGCGGGTGGGGCGGCCCTGGCGGCGGCGTCGCTCATCCGGCCGCGCGAAGCGCGGGCGGCCAAGGGCCTGACCGTGGTGCTGGAGTCCGAGGTCACCATCCTCGACCCGCACTTCATCACCGCCACCATCACCCGCACCTTCGGCCTGCACGTCTTCGACATGCTGTTCGCGATGGGCGAGAAGGGCGAGATCCGGCCGCAGATGGTCGATAGCTGGCAGGTCAGCGCCGACAAGCTCACCTGGACCTTCGCGCTGCGCGACGGGCTCAAGTTCCACGACGGCGCGCCGGTCACCGCAGCCGACGTCGTCGCCTCGCTCAAGCGCTGGTCGGTGCGCGATCCGCTCGGCAAGATGCTGATCGCCGACACCGCCGCGCTGGAGGCCAAGGATCAGCGGACCTTCGAGTTCGTGCTGAAGGCGCCGTTCCCGCTGATGCTCGAGGTGCTGGGCAAGCCCAACGCGCC
Source organism: Alphaproteobacteria bacterium (assembly GCA_005884705.1). Taxonomy (GTDB): domain Bacteria; phylum Pseudomonadota; class Alphaproteobacteria; order Reyranellales; family Reyranellaceae; genus Reyranella. The sequence continues at coordinate 1,059 of VBAF01000110.1, read as the reverse complement.
GCTGCCGGTCATCATGCCGGCGCAGCGCATTCCCGAGCCGATCGGCTCGGGCCCCTTCCGCTTCGTCAAGGACCAGTGGCGGCCCGGCAACACGATGCTGCTCGAGCGCAATCCCGACTACGTGCCGCGCCGCGAGCCGCCGGATTTCCTGGCCGGCGGCAAGAAGGTGAAGATCGACCAGCTCACCTTGCGGGTGATGCCCGACCAGTCGACCGGCGCCAATGCGCTGATGGCGGGCGAGATCGATTACATGCAGTACCTGCCCTTCGATATGCTGCCGCTCCTGGAGAAGGAGAGGAGCGTGAAGCTGATGGGGCTGGGCGGCATCCACCAGTTCCAGGGCAACTTCCGGCTCAACCACGCTGCCCCGCCGTTCGACAATCCGGCGGTGCGCAAGGTCATGTGGAAGCTGGTCGACCAGGACGCGACGCTGACGGCGATCGGCGTGCCCGAGAAATATCGCGCCAGGTCCTGCCCGTCGTTCTGGATGTGCGGCACGCCGCTCACCACCGATGCCGGCGCGGCCGGCAACAAGTTCGACATGGCGGCGGCCAAGGCCGAGCTCAAGGCGTCGGGCTACAAGGGCGAGCCGGTGGTCATCCTCGAGGTCGCGCGCTCGATCAGCCAGACGGCCTCGCGCGTGCTCGTGCAGAACATGCGCGACGCGGGTTTCACCGTCGATCAACAGGAGCGCGATTGGCCGACCGTGCTGGCACGTCGCGCCAAGAAGGAGGGCTGGTCGATGTTTCCGGTCTACTCCAACGGCACCGACATGTTCTCGCCGCTGTCGCATTTCTATGTCGCGTCGACCTGCAGCACCGATTACCCCGGCTGGTCGTGCGACAACACCATCCCGGCGCTGCTGAAGTCCTTCACCCAGGCCACCACGCTCGACGAGCGGCGGCGGATCGCCGCGGAGATCCAGGCTGCGGCCTACGATCTCACGCCGTCGGTGATGTGGGGGCAGTTCACCATTCCGGCCGGCTATCGCAGCGACCTCACGGGCCTGATCCAGTCGTCCTATCCGATGTTCTGGGAAGTGGACCGGGCATGACGCCG
>VBAF01000212.1 GCA_005884705.1 Alphaproteobacteria bacterium | reverse complement strand
TCATCACGTCGGTGCCGCGGCGGATGCCGTCGACCAGCGATTCACGGCAGCCGTAGAGGTTGTCGAACTTCGACTTGGTGACCGAGTCGTTGACGTTGATGGCAGGCCACAGGAGCTTGCCTTCCTTCTCCATCGTGTAGAGGCGGTGCACGCCGGTGGTGGTCTCCTCGGTGACGCCCTTGATCGCGGCGCCGAGCTTGGCGTACCAGCCGGGCTTCTCCTTGTTGGTCCTGGCGATTGCCTTGTAGAGGACCTCTTCCTCCTCGTTGGTCGGCTTGGCGATCAGCGACGGGTCCTTCTCGGCGCGGATGCCGAGATGGACCAGCAGGGTCGCATCGCCGCCGTCGTCGAGGATCATGTTCGGCGCGCCGCCGTCGCCCCAGGCGAAGATCCTGTGGGTGTAATCCCAGTACTCCTCGAGGCTCTCGCCCTTGACCGCGAACACCGGGGTGCCGGCCTGGGCGATCGCCGCGGCGGCATGGTCCTGGGTCGAGTAGATGTTGCATGACGCCCAGCGCACGTCGGCGCCCAGCGCCTTCAGCGTCTCGATCAGCACGCCGGTCTGGATGGTCATGTGCAGCGAGCCTGCGACGCGCGCGCCCTTGAGCGGCTTCTTCGGCCCGTATTCCCGGCGGATCGCCATCAGGCCGGGCATCTCGGTCTCGGCCATGTCGAGTTCCTTGCGGCCCCAATCGGCGAGCCCGATATCCTTGACGATGTAGTCGGCCATACGGCGCTCCGGCGGTTCTCAGGGTGGGAAAGCGGTCGTGTTCTATCAGTCCCCGCCGCCGTCCTCAAAGCACTCCACGCCGGGCGCCTGCCACATATAAGCAAGATTTTATGCCGATATGTTGGCGGCTTTATCTGGCCCGGCGGCATGCATGCGAACGGCATCGTTGACGAGCTTCCGCACCGACGAGGATAATGACGCCATGGCAAAGCCCGATGAAAACCTGTTCGCCCTGTCGAGGCAGGCCGGCGAGCTGGTGAAGCTCGCGGAGGAGTACAGGGAGAAGATCCAAGGCCTGTCGTCGGACGATCCGACCCGCAGGGAGCTGGAAGGCGTCATCCTGAAGCTGCTCGATCAGGCCGACGCGCTGTCGCAAACCGTGCAAAACAGCGTGAGCAAGTCCTAGGCACGCATGGCGGAGCCGACGTCCTCCTCCACGGGTGACCCGGCGACATCCTCATCCGAGGGGGGAGGAACCCCGACTTCCGAGGCCGCGCCCCTCTCGGCCGCCACATCCATCGCCGGCGGGTTCGTGTCTTCGGGTTCGGCTCCCACGCCCGCGCCGGCCTCAGGCGTCACTGCCGGCGGGTCCGCCTCTTCGGCTCCCGTGGCCGCTGCGTCCGCACCCGCCCCAAGCGCGGCCGCCCCAAGCGCACCCGCCCCGAGCGCGCCCGCCGCGAGCGCGCCTGCCCCGAGCGCGCCATCATCGACCGCTTCGTCCAGTGCCGGCGCGCCGTCGGAGTCCACCCTGGACGCGCGCTTCGATAAGTCCAGGAACCTGCTCGCCGAGACCAAGGAAGCTCTGGCCGACGAGTCGCGCCGGCGCGAACTCGACGACCGCTCGCGAATCGCGAAGCTGATCGTCAACGCCTTCGTCTATCTGATCGTGGCCGTCATCGTGTTCATCGCCGTGGGCGTGGCGGACAAGGGGTGGGCATACTGGACGGAAGCGTCCGAGTTCTTCCTGAAGGTGCTGAGCTCGGTGCTGTTGCCGGTCGTCACGCTGGTGATCGGCTACTACTTCGGCAAGGACAAGTAGCTCTCACTCCTCGCCGAACTTGCCCTCGACCAGGGCGCTCAGCGCCACCATCGCCTCCATCGCCTGGCGCCCGGTGCAGGTGAGCTCGATGGTGCTGCCGATGCCGGCGGCAAGCATCATCAGCCCCATGATCGACAGCCCCGAGACGTCCTGGCCCTTGAAGGCGACGCGGACGGCGGCGTCGTACTGCCCCGCGGTGCGGACGAACTTGGCGGCGGCGCGCGCGTGCAGGCCGCGCTTGTTGGCGATCGCCAGGGTGCGCTTGAGCGAGCCGGGGGATCCGTCCCCCGCGGCGTCCGTCATGAGGCTTCCTTGGCCAGTATCCGCGACGCGACGGTGATGTACTTGCGGCCGGCCTCCTGGGCCATGCGCACCGCCTCGGTGATCGGCCGGTTGCGAACCGAGGCGAGCTTGACCAGCATCGGCAGGTTGACGCCGGCCAGCACCTCGATGCGCGCATGCTCCATGATCGAGATGGCGAGATTGGACGGCGTGCCGCCGAACATGTCGGTCAGCACGATCACGCCGTCGCCGGTATCGCAGGCTCGCGCCCGCTCGAGGATCTCGGCGCGCCGCTTCTCCATGTCGTCCTCGGCGCCGATGCACACCGTCGAGATGCATTGCTGCGGACCGACCACATGCTCCAGCGCGGCGAGGAATTCGCGCGCAAGGTTGCCGTGCGTCACGAGTACGAGTCCGATCATACGCCCCTGCCCCAAACACTCTCCGATACCGCGTCCCCCCGGACCTCGGTATCGCGGTGCATCAGAGTGACCGAGCGGCCGGCGCCGCGCAACCATTCCGCCAGCCGTTCAGCTACCGCCATCGAGCGGTGCCGGCCGCCGGTGCAGCCGACGGCGATGGTCAGATAGCTCTTGCCCTCGGCGTCGAACCGCGGCAGCAGCGGCTCGATCATGGCTTCGAGCCGGCCGATGAACGGCTCGTAGTCGGGATCGGTGGCGATGTAGTCGACCACCGACTTGTCGCGTCCGGTGAGCGGCTTGAGCTCGGGCACGTAGTGCGGGTTCTTGAGGAAGCGCACGTCGAACACCAGGTCGGCCTCGCGCGGCAGGCCGCGGCGATAGGAGAAGGACATCACCGCGATGCGCGTGCCGATGGGCTGGCCGAGCGCGAAGTGCCCGGAGAGGATCTGCTTGAACTGATGCGGCGACAGCGCCGAGGTGTCGATCACGACGTCGGCCGAATCGCGCATCCAGCCGATCTGCTTGCGCTCCTCGACGATGCCATCGACCACCGGCCGGTCGGGTGTCACCGGATGGGGGCGGCGCGATTCGGTATAGCGGCGCTGCAGCGTCTCGGTGTCGCACTCGAGATAGAGCAGGCGCGCGGCAAGGTCGGGCCGCTGCTGGAGCTGGTTCAGGTGGCGCACCAGCGCCTCGGCGCTGAAGCCGTAGGTTCGGGTGTCGACCCCGAAGGCGAGCGGTGCGGCCATCTCGCCCGGGCTGCCGGCGGTCGAGCGCATCAGGTCGCCGAGCAGCGGCAAGGGCACGTTGTCGACGGCGACGTAGCCCAGATCCTCCAGCGCGCGGAGTGCGGTGGCGCGGCCGGCGCCGCTCAACCCGGTGACCAGCACGAACGGGCGACGCGTGACGCGTTGGGGTATCGACGCCGGGGAGGACGAACTGTCGGGCATGGCCGCGCCCCTACGATGATGCGGCCGCGCCGCGCGTCAAGGCAAGCCACAACTTTCCAACAGCGGAGGCCTCGAACGGCGCGAGGTCCAGTCGCGGCAAGGTGACGTCGAGCAGCGCCTCGGTCTGCGGCTCGGGCAGCCGTTCGATGCGCTCGGCCGGCACGAGATCGACCAGCAGGGCCGCCGCTGCCCGCGGCCGCAATTGGTTGCGCGGCAAGCGCACGATGCCGAGGCCGCGCACCTCGATCATGCCGGCCAGCGCCGGCGGCGGGGTGGCGATCAGCGAACGGCCGCGCCGGGCGAGATGGGTCTGGTCGTCGGCGACGAGGCGCCCGCCCGCCTGGATCAGCCGCAGCGCCAGGTCCGACTTGCCCGCGCCCGACGGCCCGCGCAGCAGCACGGCGCGCCATTGGCCGTTGGCACGCAGTGCGACGGAAGTGGCGTGGATGAACGTCATGGGCGCGCGCCACTCCAGTGGCGCCTGTCATCCTGAGGCGAAGCCGAAGGATCCTTCGCTGCGCTCAGGATGACAAGAAGCGCCACTGGAGTGGCGCGCTCCCCGGAACACCTCATGCCGCCGCCGGGACGTGCACGGTGAAGCGGGCGCCGAGCACGCGGCCGTCCGCGGCGCGGCGGTTGGTGGCGGAGATCGAGCCGCCATAGGTCTCCATGATCTGCCGGCAGATCGACAGGCCAAGGCCCGAGTGCTGGCCGAAATGCTCGCTCGGCCGCTCGGAGTAGAAGCGCTGGAAGATCGATTCGAGATTGTCCTCGGGAATGCCCGGACCCTCGTCGTCGATCGTCACCACGAACGGCCCGTTGCGCGGTTCGCGGCTGAGCTCGACCAGGAGGCGCGAGCCGTGCGGGCTGAACGACAGCGCGTTGTCGATGACGTTGCGGAAAACCTGGCCGTAGCGGCCGTCATGGCCGTGCGCGAGATAGGGCGGATTGGCCGACAGCCTGAGCTCGACCTCGACGCCGGCCTTCTGTGCGGCGATCACGCCGTAATGCTTGACCATGTCGCCGAGCAGGCTCTTGAGGTCGACCGTCTTGACCTCGCCGCGCATCAGCTCGGCATCGAGCCGCGAGGCGTCGGAGATGTCGGAGATCAGCCGGTTCAGGCGCTCGATGTCCTGGACCACGATGGCCATCAGCCGGGCGCGCTGCTCGGGCTCGAGCGTCGGCCGCGCCGCGACCTCGATCGCCGATCGAAGGGAAGTGAGGGGGTTCTTGAGCTCGTGCGCCACGTCGGCGGCGAAGCTCTCGATGGTGTTGATCCTGAGCCACAGCGCCTCGGTCATCGAGCGCAGGGCGTCGTTCAGGTCGCCGATCTCGTCGCCGCGCTTGCCGAGGTCGGGGATCTCCGGCCGGCTCTCGCGCGCCAGGCGAATCTCGTCGGCGGCGCGGGCGAGCCGCACGATCGGCTGGGTGATCGTGCCGGCGAGATAGAGAGACAGCAGGACGGTGATGCCGAGCGCCGCCACCGCGATGGTCAGCATGTCGTAGCGCACCTCGCGCAGGGAGGCCGCGATCGCCCGGTTGTCGCGGGTCAGCATCAGCGCGCCCAGCACCTGCTTGTAGCGCTGCACCGGCACGGCGGCGCTGAGCAGCAGCCGGCCGTCGGCCATGATGCGCACCGCCGAGGCGTTGAAGCCGCGCAAGGCGCTCGCCGCCTCGGGGAAGTCGCGCAGGGTGGGCGCGGGCCGCTCGACATATTCGGGGAAGCGGTCGGAGCGCGAGAGCTGGCGGCCGAGCCAGTCGCCGATCCGGTCGGCCCAGCGCTGCGGCGGCGGCTCGACCGGCTCCTCCGGCGGCGGCAGCGGCGAGACATGGATGCGGCCGGTCTCGCTCAACACCGCCGAATCGCCCAGCAGTTCGCCCGCCTCGCTGAACAGCCGCGCCCGCACGCCGGTCGGCCGCACCAGGCGGGTGAGGAGCTGGCGGGCGGCTTCGGCGTCGAGTCGGTTGACCGTGGTCTCGCCACCGATCACCGCGACCTCGCCGATGCCGGCCGCGACCATCTCGCCCTGGACCAGCAGCGAGGCGAGCTCGGCGTCGATCAACTCGTCTTCGTAGTCGCTGAGATAGACCGCGCCCAGGGCGAGCAGCGCCACCGGCACGATGTTGAGCAGCAGGATGCGGCGGGTGAGCGGCGAATGGCGCCGGCTGTGGCGGCGCCGGCGCAGCATCGACGGCGTCTCGCGGCGCGTGACGGCACGCACCTTTCGCCGGAACCTGGGCAGCAACCGGCGCAGCATCGAGCCGATCGAGCGACGCTTTGCAGGCGTGGAGGAGTCGTGCGTCGTGCTAGCCATGCCCGGGTCGGATTCCTCTTCGCCAATAGGGGAAGAGGAGCGTGAGGAGGCGAGGCGGTCCAGTGTCAGGAGTCGCGGTATCGGTATCCGATGCCATAAAGCGTTTCGATCTGCTCGAACTCGGTGTCGACCTCGCGGAACTTGCGGCGCACCCGCTTGATGTGGCTGTCGATCGTGCGGTCGTCGACGTAGATCGTCTCGCCGTAGGCCGCATCCATCAGCTGGTCGCGGTTCTTCACGTGACCCGGCCGCTCGGCCAGCGACTTCAGGAGCAGGAACTCGGTGACCGTGAGGTGCACCTCCTTGCCCTTCCAGGTGCACTGGTGGCGGGAGGGATCGAGCACCAGCTCGCCGCGCACGATGCGCTCGGCCGCAGCCTCGCCCTTGGCGCCGCCGCCGTCGGCGCGGCGCAGCACGGCGCGGATGCGCTCGAGCAGCAGGCGCTGGGAGAACGGCTTGCGGATGAAATCGTCGGCGCCCATGCGCAGGCCCAGCACCTCGTCGATCTCCTCGTCCTTGGAGGTCAGGAAGATCACCGGAAACTGCTGGGTCTTGCGGATGCGGTTGAGCAGTTCCATGCCGTCCATGCGCGGCATCTTGATGTCGAAGATCGCCATGTCGGGCGGGGTCTGGTTGAGGCCTTCCAGCGCCGCGGCGCCGTCGGCATAGGTCTTGACCTGGAAGCCTTCGGCCTCCAGCAGCATCGACACGGAGGTGAGGATGTTGCGGTCGTCGTCGACCAGGGCGATGTTCTTGCGCACGGGGGTCTTTCTCCTGGCCCTCCAGGGGGCTCGGTCTGCAACGTTACCATAGACTGCCGGTTGCCGGTTGCCGCCGTATTTGCCATCGATTTGCCGTGAAGTCGGCCTTTTTCCCCGCAAACGACCCGTGACTGACCCCGATCCCTTCCGCGAAGTCCGCGAATTGGTCCGCCGCGGCGACCGGGCGGCGCTGGCGACGGCGCTGCCGTCACCGGCGGGCGGCGCCGCCTGGCCCTACGCCTCGCTGGTGCTGGTGGCGGTCGATCACGACCTGTCGCCGATCCTGCTGCTGAGCGACCTCGCCGAGCACAGCAAGGCGATCGCCACCGACCCGCGGGTATCGCTGCTGTTCGACGGCACGGCAGGCCTCGCCCAGCCGCTGACCGGCCCGCGGGTCACCGTGCTCGGCCGCGCCGCCAAGACCGACGACGAGCGGCTGAAGCGGCGGTTCCTGCGGCATCATCCGGATGCCGGGATGTATGCCGGCTTCGGCGATTTCAACCTCTACAAAGTGACGCTGGAGCGGACGCATCTGGTCGGCGGCTTCGGCAAGATCCGCTGGATCGAGCCCGCCGAGCTGCTCGCCGTGCCGGCGCTGCCCGAACTGGCGGGGAGCGAGGACGGCATCGTCGCCCACATGAACGCGGATCATGCCGACGCCGTGCAGCTCTACGCCGCGAAGCTGCTGGGCCTGGGCGGCGCGGGCTGGACGATGACCGGCATCGACCGCGAAGGTCTCGACCTCAGGCTCGGCGGCATGACGGCGAGGCTTGCCTTCGATGCGCCGTTGGCTGCCGCGGCGGAGGCGCGCCCGGCGCTGGTCGCGCTCGTGCAGCGGGCGCGCGCCGCGCCGCCGTAGTCATCCAAAGCGGTCGACAATTTCGGCCGGGTTGATACGGGTGCAAGCCCTTGGCCGAACAGCGGAATTTCCGTTCCTCTTGTCGCAGTCCCCAATTCATCACCAGCGGCCAGTGGCGGATGGGCGCGCGGCACCCTATTCAAGTGACCAAGCAAAGCAGGAGAGAAACGCCGTGACACAGGCGGGCTTCGTCGTTCCCAAATCCGGCCTCGACACGCTGGGGCTGAAGAACCTCGGCACTGTCCATTGGAACCTGACGGTTCCCGCGCTCTACGAAGAGGCGATCCGCCGCGGCGAAGGCCAGCTCGGCGAGGGCGGCGCCTTCGTCGTGCGCACCGGCGTCCATACCGGCCGCTCGCCCAACGACAAGTTCTTCGTCGACGACAGCGTCACCCACAACAACGTCGACTGGGGCAAGACCAACAAGCCGATCTCGCCCGAACGCTATCGCGCCCTCTACAACCGCATGATCGCCTATGCCCAGCGCCGCGACCTGTTCGCGCGCGATTGCTGGGCCGGCGCCGATCCCTCCCATCGCATCGGCGTGCGCGTGGTCACCGAGACCGCCTGGCACAACATGTTCGCGCGCAACATGTTCCTACGGCCCAAGACCGAGGAGCTGGCGGGCTTCAGGCCCGACTTCACCATCCTCAACTTGCCGGGCTTCCAGGCCGAGCCGGCGCTCGACGGCACGGCGAGCGACTGCGTCATCCTGGTGAACTTCACCGACCGGGTGGTGGCGATCGGCGGCACCTGGTACGCGGGCGAGATCAAGAAGTCGGTGTTCACCATCCTGAACTACCTGCTGCCCGAGAAGAACATCCTGCCGATGCATGCCTCGGCCAATATCGGCCCGAAGGGCGACGTGGCGATCTTCTTCGGGCTCAGCGGCACCGGGAAGACCACGCTGTCGGCCGATCCGGCGCGCACCCTGATCGGCGACGACGAGCATGGCTGGGCCGAGACCTCGCTGTTCAATTTCGAGGGCGGCTGCTACGCCAAGGTGATCAAGCTCAGTCGCGAGGCCGAGCCCGAGATCTACGCCACCACCGAGCGCTTCGGCACGGTGCTGGAGAACGTGGTGATCGATCCGACCGGCGCGCTCGATCTCGACGACGGCCAGTACACCGAGAACACCCGCGCCTGCTATCCGATCGACTTCATCCCCAACACCTTGCCGAGCGGCATCGCGGCGACGCCGGAGAACATCGTGATGCTGACCGCCGACGCCTTCGGCGTGCTGCCGCCGATTTCGCGGCTCAGCCCTGAGCAGGCGATGTATCACTTCCTCTCGGGCTACACCGCGCGGGTCGCCGGCACCGAGAAGGGCGTAACCGAGCCGCAGGCGACCTTCTCGACCTGCTTCGGCGCGCCGTTCATGCCGCGCCATCCGACGGTCTACGCCAAGATGCTGGGCGAGAAGATGGCTCGCCAGAACGTGAAGTGCTGGCTGGTCAACACCGGCTGGTCGGGCGGCGGCTTCGGGGTCGGCCAGCGCATGTCGATCCGGCACACCCGGGCGATGGTGCGGGCGGCGCTCGACGGCACGCTCGCCGCCGCCGCCTCCTCGACCGATCCGCACTTCGGCATGCAGGTGCCGAGCGCCTGCCCGGACGTGCCGGGCGACGTGCTGAACCCGCGGAACACGTGGAAGGACAAGAAGGCCTACGACAGCACGGCTCGCGATCTGACGCAGCGCTTCGAGAAGAATTTCCAGCAGTTCGAGAGTCACGTCGACGGCAAGATCAAGCAGGCGGCGATCCGCGCCGCGGCCTGATCCTGACGTCGGGCGGCAACGGCGGCCCTTTCGCCCGAGGCGAAAGAGCCCCATATGATGCCCTGACTTGACCACCCTGCCTTCCATCGCCGCGCCCGTCCGCGGCCCCTTCCGGCTGCCCCTGATCGCGGCGCTGGCGCTGGCTTTCGCCTCGCTCGCGCTGATCTCGGGCGTCGCCTACATCGTGGTGCTGGCCGGCGCCACCGGCACCGCCGAGCGCCTGCTGGTCGACCGCGCCGCCAGCGTGATCGAGCGCCAGATCGCCATGGTGAAGAGCCGGCTCGATCCGGTGGCCGAGCAGCTCGAGCTGTTGTCCTCGCTCGCCGCCGCCGGCCGCATCGACGTCGATTCGCCGGTCGCCGTGCGCGAGGCGCTGGCGGTGATGATGCAGCACGTGCCTGCGGTCTCGGTGGCGGCCTTCGGCACGCTCGACCTGCAGCTCCACCGCGCGGTGCGCCATCCCGACGGCGCGATCACGCGCGACACCATCTCGCTCACCGAGCTGAGCCGCGGGCTGGAGCGTTTCCGCCAGCTGCAGACCGCGCGCCGCACCTTCTGGGGCGAGCTCTACTGGAGCGAGTCGCTGAAGCAGCCGGTTCTCAACGTGCGCACGCCGGTGCGGCGCATCGACGACGCCTTCATCGGCGGGCTGGTCGCCACGGTGACGCTCGGCCAGCTCAGCTCGCTGATCACCGATCCGGCGCGGGGCGGCGACGCGCGGCAGTTCATCATCGTCAACAACGACAAGGTGCTGGCGCATCGCCTGCTGGTCGACCCGTCCACCTACCATCTCTCCGAGGACCAGCCGCTGCCGACCCTGCGCCAGCTCGGCGATCCGGTGCTGGCGAAGATGTGGGACCCGCCGGTGCGCAGTCCGCAGATCGACCGCGCGCTCGGCTCGCTCGGCCACGTGGTCGACGCCGACGGCCGTCGCTGGGTGTTCGTCTATCGTGAGCTGCGCGGCTACGGGCCGCAGCCCTGGCTGGTCGGCCAGTATTTCCCGATCGAGGACGCCACCGCGGACCTCGACAAGCTGATGAACGGCGCGATCGTCGGCGCCGCGACGCTGGCCGTCGCGCTGGGCCTCGCCCTGCTGATGGGCGTGCGCATGGCGCGCTCGATCCGCACCATCACCACCGCGGCCGAGGCGATCGAGCGGCTGGAGTTCGACCAGCCGATGCACAAGCGCTCGCGGCTGCGCGAGATCGACGATGCCGCGCACAGCCTCGACAAGGCGCGCAGCGCGCTGCGCTGGTTCGGCCATTACGTGCCGCAGCGGCTGGTGCGCCGGCTGATGGAACTGGGCGAGGACGGCATCGCCTCGCGGCGCACCACGCTCACGGTGATGTTCACCGACATCGTGGGCTTCACGCCGCAGGCCGAGCACCTGCCCGAGCACGAGACCGCGGCGCTGCTCAACCACCACTTCGCCCTGCTCGGCGCCTGCATCGAGCGCGAGCAGGGCATCATCGACAAGTACATCGGCGATTCAGTGATGGCGATCTGGGGCTCGCTGTCGGGCTCGCCGGACCATGCCGCGGGAGCGATCCGGGCGGCGCTCGCGATCGCCGGGGTGATCCGCGAGGACAACCAGATTCGCCGCGCCGCCGGCAAGGCGCCGATCCGCCTGCGCATCGGCCTGCATTCCGGTCCGGCCGTGGTCGGCAATATCGGCGCGCCGGGACGGGTGAACTTCACCGTGGTCGGCGACACGGTGAACGTGGCGCAGCGCTTCGAGCAGCTCGGCAAGATATACATGCAGGACGGCGAGGAGATCGTCGTGCTGGTGAGTGGCGCCACCGTCGCCGCGGTCAAGGACCGCGCGGCGCTCGGCATCGAGCTGCCGCCGCCGCAGCTGCGCCGGGTCAAGGGCCACGCCCAGCCGGTCGAGGTCTACCGGCTGGTCTGAGCCTGGGCTAGGCTTGCCGCATGTGGATCCGCAATGCTTGGTACGTCGCGGCCTGGACGCACGAGATCGAGCCGGGCCGCATCCATGCCCGCACCATCATCGACCAGCCGCTGGTGCTGTTCGCCACTTCGGACGGCGGCATCGTGGCGCTCGAGGACCGCTGCCCACACCGCTTCGCGCCGTTGTCGCTCGGCCGCCTCGAGGGCGACGCGCTGCGCTGCATGTATCACGGCCTGAAGTTCGCGCCGGACGGCACCTGCATCGAGATCCCAGGTCAGAAGCTGATCCCGCGCAGCGCCTGCGTGCGGCGCTTTCCGCTGGCGGTCGTCGGCAGCTGGGTCTGGATCTGGATGGGCGACGCGGCCAAGGCCGATCCCGCCACCATCCCGCCGACCCTCGCGCTCGACGACCCGGCCTACCGGCTGCAGGCCGGCCAACTCGACTACGACGCGCACTATCTGCTGATCGACGACAATCTGCTCGACCTCTCGCATCTGTCCTTTGCGCATGAGAAGACGCTCGGGATGGACATGCCGCAATGGGCCGACATGCGGCCGCGCATGTCGCCGATCGACAGAGGCTTGCGCTTCGAGCGCTGGCACACCGGCCACCACCCGCGCGGCTTCATGAAGAAGCTCGGCGCCGAGGTCGATGTCTGGACGACCTACGACTTCGTGTTCCCCGGCATCTTCCTGCAACGCACGGCGTTCTTCCCGGCCGGGACCGCGGCGGCCAGCGGTAGCACGGCGCCCCAAGGCGAGCCGCTGTTCTGGCGGATCGACGAGCAGGCGGTGACGCCGGTCAGCCCGCGCACCTCGCGCTATTTCTATGCCGTGGGCACGCGCGCCCAGGACATCGACCCCGACAAGCTCGAGCGGCTTTACGCCGTGACCACGACGGCCTTCCACGAGGACAAGCGCATCATCGAGGGGCAGCAGAAGCTGATCGATCTCGAGCCCGGCCGGACCATGCTGCCGACCAGCCTCGATGCCGGTCCGACTCAGTTCAGGAAGCTTGTCGAGGCGATGGCGCGATAGGGCGCGTTCCGAGATTTTCCTCCCCCGTTTTCGGGTCCGCGCGTCGATCGTTCCGAACCTGGTCTGGCTCGCGCAGTTGGACACAGGGCGGACGGCGGTTGCGGCGGCCTGACAATATGCCGCCCGCAGGCTCTTCGCGTTCTTCGGTCGGCAACCTGACAATCCCGCCTCCGACGCAAGACTGGTTGTGTCGCACTGGGCAAATTGCCACACTGCACTCAGACTGAGCCGGCCGAGGCAGGCCACGACGAACGGGGCCGCCTTCGCCGAAGAGACCGGAATGCCACCGCGCGCCAGAACGCGGGGTCCAGAACGCGGGGCCCAGAACGCGGGGCAAGGGGAAGGAGCCGAACGATGGCGATCACGACCACGATCGACAGCCCGGGCGCGGCCACGAACACCACGCCCCTGGCGCGGCGACGCGGCACGTTTGCCGCCGACAAGCTCTGGGCGTTGGCCTTCGTCACCCCCTATGCCGCGATATTCGCCGCCTTCGTGATCTACCCGATCGGCTACGGGCTGTGGCTGGGCAGCGATCCGGCCAGCTACCGCGCGCTGTTCAGCGATCCGGTCTATCCGCGCACGGTGGTGAACACGCTGCTCTATCTGCTGTTCGGCGTGAACCTGAAATTGCTGCTGGCGCTGCTGCTCTCGGGCTTTTTCATGCGCAAGGGCTGGTGGACCAAGGTCCTGCTGCTGGTCTTCATGCTGCCCTGGGCGGTGCCGGCGCTGCCCAGCTACCTGTCCATCAACTGGATGCTGAACGGGCAATGGGGGCTGATCAACAATATCATCTGGCAGGTGGCGCAGGTCGATGGGCCGCCCTGGCTCGACAGCCACGGCTTCGCGTTGGGGTCGGTCATTTATGGCCATATCTGGAAATGGCTGCCCTTCTGGACCCTGATCTTCCTCGCCGGGCGCATGGCGGTTTCGCTCGAGCTGTATGAGGCCGCGGAAGTCGATGGCGCCAGCCGGCTGCAGAAATTCAGGTACGTGACCCTGCCGCTGATGGCCGGGATGTACCTGGTCTGCACCATGCTCTCGACCATCTGGGCGCTGGGCGATTTCAACGCCGTGCGCTTCATCTCCGGCGGCGGGCCGGCGCTGTCGACGCACGTGCTCGCGACGCTCGGCATCCGCAACGCCTTCGAGTTGGGCGATCCCGGACTGGGCATGGCGACGGTGCTGACGGCGCTGCCCCTGCTGATCCCGCTGGTGATCCTGCTGATGCGCCAGCTGCGGCGCAGCGAGGTCACGATATGACCGCGCAACGCCCAAACCACGCATTCGACCGCGCGATCAGCAGCGTCGGCGTGTGGCTGCTGTCGGCGGTGCTGCTGGTTTGGACGTTGCTGCCGATCTACAACATCATCCGCGTGTCCATCCAGGAAAAGGAGGAAGTGCTCAGCACCTCCGTCTATCCGATCGCGCCCAGCCCGCATGCGTTCGAGGTCGTGTTCCGCCAGGCCTTCTGGCTGCTCGAGACGTTCTGGAACCAGATGGGCAACAGTTTTTATATCGGTATCGTCGTCGCGTTGCTGGTCCTGGCCATCGGGTCGCTGACCAGTTTCACGATCAGCCGGATGCGCATCCGCAGCGGCTGGATGCTGACCAATGCGGCGCTGCTGACCTACGTGATCCCGATGTCGTTCCTGGCCATCCCGTTCTACGGCATCATGGGCAAATATGGCCTGACCAACAATCCGATCGCGGTGATCGCCGTCGAAGTGACCTTCGCCACGCCCTACGCGATCTTCATTTTCCACCAGTACGGCGCCTCGATCCCGCTCGAGCTCGACGAGGCGGCGCGCATCGACGGCGCCTCGCCGCTGCAGATCTTCTTCCGCATCTACCTGCCGCTGATGGCGCCCGCCCTGGTAGCGATCGGCACCTATGCGCTGCTGCTGTCGTGGAACGAATATCTCTATGCGTTCCTGCTGCTGTCGGGTGGCAAGGTCGTCACCGTGCCGGTGGCGCTGGGCAAATTCCTGGTCGGCGACGAGGCACCCTGGAATTACCTGATGGCGGCGGCAATCATCTACGCCATTCCGCCCTTGCTCATCTACTACGGTTTCCGCCGCAAGATGAGCGGCGGCCTGACCATGGGTGGGGTCAAAGGCTGAACGCGGCGCCAACGACATAAGGGTGGAGGAAAACAAGATGAAGCGCATTTCGCGGCGGCAGGCATTGGTTGGCGGCGGTGCCGCGGTCGCAGCGGGCACGGTCGTGATGCCGCGCGGCGCCAAGGCGGCCGGCGAGCTCACGGTGTGGTGGACCCAGGGTTTCTACAAGGCCGAGAACGATGCTGTGGTTGCCTGGATGGCCGACTGGGACAAGCGCAACAACACCAAGGTCAATCTGACCATCATGAACGGGCCGGATCTGATCACCAAGCTGATCGCCGGCATGCAGGTGGGCGACGTGCCGGATGTGGTGCACACCGTCACCGGCGACCGCTTCCTGGTGCCGCGCGCAGCGTGGAACGATCAATTGGAGGATGTCTCCGAAGTCGTGGACTCCCAGAAGGCCGAGTTCACGGAAACCGCGCTGCTCACGGCGCGCCTCTACAACGCCAAGCAAAAGAAATATTCCTATTACGGCGTGCCGACCAAAGCCTCCTCGCTGATGAATTCGGTCTGGCTCCCGTTGCTGCAGGACGCCGGCTTTGCCGAGACTGACATGCCGGGCACGCAGGACAAGTTCTACGATTTCTTCCAGACCGTGCAGGACAAGCTGCGCTCCAAGGGCAAGCGTATTTTCGGCCTCGGCTATTCGATGGCGGCGAAGGAGGCGGATGCCGGCAATCTGTTCCACCAGTTCCTGGTCAGCTATGGCGGCGTCGGCATCGTGCTGCCGGACGGCAAGCTGAACATCGACGATCCCGCCGTGCGCAAGGCGGCGACCACGTCGCTGGAGCGGCTGACGACGCCGTTCAAGAAAGGCTATGTCCCGCCAGGGGCGATCAACTGGGGCGATGTCGACAACAACAACGCCTTCTTCGCCCGGCAGATCGTGATGACGCCCAACGCCACCATCTCGATTGCCGCTGCGCAGATGGACAAGCCCGATCTCTATTACAAGGAGATCCTTACCCGCGGCGTCCCCCTGGGCAATGACGGCAAGCCGGTGGCGAGCGTGCTGGCGATTGCCCCGACCATCATCCCGAAAGGCTCGAAGAACGTCGACGCCGCCAAGGCGTTGCTGCGCGACTTCATCCAGCCGGCGAACCATGGCCTCCATCGTGAAGAACGATCCGTACTGGACCGACCCGAAAGACCCGCACCGCACGGTTGCGGTGGATATGGGGCTGATCAAGCCGACGGTGCCGTGGTGGATGTCCTACAACCCCGCCTATTCGGCCGTGCTGTCCGAGCAGATCTGGCCGCAGGCGGAAGCCAATATCACGCAGCGCAACATGACCCCGGAACAGGCCACCGAGGAAGCGGCCAAACGGCTCAAGCAGCTGTTCGAGCAGTATCAGAAATGACAACCCGACCGCGCGGACAGCCCTGTCCGCGCGCGGCACGTTTGCGACATGGCACGGGGCGCGGCTGACGTCCGCGTTGAGCCCACGAGTGAACGCCTTGGTCCGGGTACAG
>VBAF01000010.1:1515-8705 GCA_005884705.1 Alphaproteobacteria bacterium | reverse complement strand
ATCCGCCGCTGAGGCCCTTGAGCGCCCAGCCGATCGTCTGGTCGGCGCGCTGCCACACCATCTCGCGCCACTTGTCGCCGGCCGGGAAGAAGCGCTCCTTCATGTCGGCCTTGAGTTCGCGCGCGAGTGGCGAGGCAAGGGCGCCGCGATGATGCAGCCAGTTGTCGGCGCGCACTGCGCCCAGCACCTCGGGCACCGAGTAGGTGCCGTATTCGATGGCGATCGGCGCTCCTGCGGGAAGGCGTCGGTCATGATGCCGACCACGATCGCCGAGGTCGAGGTGCCGCTTTCCGGCGAGGTCATCTCGTCGCCGTACCAGGCGCGCGCGCGGGGGAAGGACTTGGCGGTGGGCGGCACGGCGCAGATCAGCTCGCCATGGCCGAATGGCCCCAGCCCGGTGTGGAAGTCGATGATGCCGACCCGGCGGGCGCGGCCGAGTTCCTCGCGCGCGATCCGGCGAATCGTGCGGTTGCTCCAGGTCGGCTTGGCGCCGCCGAAGAAGATGCCGTCGGGATGGCTGTACTGGCCGCTGCTGATCGCGCCCTGCAGGGCGAAGGCGCCGTGCTTCTGGGCGTAGGAGTCGAACACGCGCTGCGTGGCGGCCTTGCTGTCGTCGCTCCAGTCCTTGGGCAGGATCGCGTCGGCGAGGGCGAGGTAGCCCTCGTTCGCGGGATAGGCCTTGTCGTGGTCGACGAAGTTGCGGTTGAGGTCGACGTTGTCCTCGTTGACGCGGCGCGTCCAGGCGAAGCCGTACGGGTTGATCGCGTGGACGACCAGCGCGCCGGTATCGTTGGGCAGCCGGGTCGGCCCGCCGGTCGCCAGCCAGGCGATCTGCGCGCCCGAGCCGCAATGGCCCTCGACGCCGTGCGTGCTCGAGATCAGGACCAGCATGTTCGACGCATCGGCCGGGCCGAAGCGCGCGGTGTCGAGATAGAGCGGCTCGCCGTTCGGACCCAAGGCGTTGGGATTGAGCCACGAGCGGATCGCGCCGCCCGCCTCGGCGGCGGCGCGGCAGAACTTGGCGCGCGCCTCGGTATAGCTCTCGGAAAAACAGGCGGAAATCGAAACCATGCAAAACCTCTCCCCGAGCCCATGCTAGCATGGGCTCGGCATGGGATTCTTCACTCTCGAGACGGCGCAGGCGCAGCTTTTGCCGGGCGGCAACTTCGAGCCCTGGATATGGGACCTGAATCTTCGGATCGAGCAGGTCTCGGTCGACTCGATCCGAGTCAGGCTGCCGTTCAGCGACAGGATCGCGCGGCCGGGCGGCGTGGTGATCGGCCAGGCGATGATGGCGATGGCCGATACGGTGATGGTGCTGGCGATCTGCGAGAAGCTTGGCCGGTTTGCGACCTTGGCGACGATTTCGCTCACCACCAACTTCCTGCGCGCCGCGGTGCAGCAGGACGTGATCGCGGTTGCACGCGCGGTGAAGGCGGCGGCGGCCTGCATCATCGAGCTCACTTTCCTCGAAGGCCGCAGCAAGGTGCCGGTGCCGGTCGAGGCGCTGCTCAAGTACGACAGCTAACCTGCGTGGTTGTCGGCGCGGTTGAACGCGCCGGCGCCGTCCGGCAGTACCGCGAAGGTCGAGAGCGACTGGGCGATCGGATCGTCGCGGCCCTCGAGGAAGGTCAGCTCGATGATGCAGGCTGCCGCCGGCACGACCGCGCCGACCTGCTCGAGCAGCCTGATCGCCGCTGCCATGGTGCCGCCGGTGGCGAGCAGATCGTCGACCAGCACGACCCGCTTGCCCTTGCCGAGGGCGTCGGCCTGGATCTCGATCGTGTCGGTGCCGTACTCCAGCGCATAGGTGTGGCGCACCGTGATGCCGGGCAGCTTGCCCTGCTTGCGCAGCATCACGAAGCCGGTGCCGAGCGCCAGCGCGAGCGGTGCCGCGAGCAGGAAGCCGCGCGATTCGATGCCGGCCAGCACGTCCGGCTTGTGCTTCTTTATCGCCTCGGCCATCTGCTCGATGGTGGCGTGCCAAGCCTTGGGATGCGCCAGCAGGGTCGGATCGACCGGATGTGGTCCTTGAGATTCATGCGGCTCCTCTAGCGGTACGCAGGCGGCGGCACAAAGCTGCGATATTCCTTCTCGAGCAGCTTGGCGAACTGGATGCAGGCGTAGTCGCCGTATTGCGGGCCAACGATCTGGACGCCGATCGGCAGGCCGTCGCTCGACTGGCCGATCGGTGCGGCCGAGGCGGGCAGGTAGGTGAGGCCGGAGTAGCCGGCCCAGAAGATCTGGTCGACCACCGGCACCCGCTTGTTGTTGACCACGATCAGCCGCTCGTGGCGCGGGTCCTTGTGGTCGTGCGGGAAGGCCGCAGTGACCGAGACCGGGCAGAGCAGCAGGTCGTAGTCCTTGAAGAACGCATCCCAGGCGAGTCGCATGCGGTGCCGCTTTTCGTTGAGCTGCAGCCAGGTGCGATGCGACAGCGAGTTGCCGCGCTGCATCTGGGCGAAGTAGCTCATGTCGTCGCCGGGCAGCGCCGCCGCATCGCGCGCCGCCGTGCGCCAGGCTTCGTCCGACAGCCGGCCCGAGGTCGCCGCGCGCAGCAGCCGGATGAAGACGTCGTTCTGTTCGGCCGTGTCGATTGCCGGCCGCGCCGTGTCGCTCACCTTGGCCTTCTTCTTGCCGAGGAAATCGGCGAGCTTCTGGATCTCGTCCTGAACCGACTGGTCGACCTCGCAGTTGGGGTCGTTCACCACGACCGCGACCTTGAAGTCGCGCAGCTTCTGTTTCTTCGAGCGCGGCAGGCTGAGCGTCCAGCCGCGGCCGTCGATGGCATCGGGCCCAGCCATCACGTTCATCGCGATCTCGAGATCGGCGGCGCCGCGCGCCAGCGGGCCGCACACGCTGATGTCGGCCTGCGCCACGTTGCCGTTCAAGGCGTGGCCGCGCGGCGAGACGACGCCCCAGGTCGGCTTGTGGCCGAACACGCCGCAATAGTGCGCCGGGTTGCGGATCGAGGCGCCGATGTCGCTGCCAGCCTCGAGCCCGGTCAGTCCCGCCGCCAGGGCCGCGCCCGAGCCGCCCGACGAGCCGCCCGGCGTGCGCGACAGGTCCCATGGATTCTTCGTGAGGCCGTAGACCTCGTTGTAGCTCTGCCAGTCGGCGAGATTGAGCGGCACGTTGGTCTTGCCGAACAAGGTGACGCCGGCATCGAGCAGCCGCTGCGCCGCCAGTGAATTCTTCTCGACCTTCTTGTCCTTGAAGGCAGGATTGCCCCAGGTCGTGGGATAGCCGGCGATGTCGTAGGATTCCTTGAGTGTCATCGGCACGCCGTGCAGCGGACCGAGTTTCTTGCCGGCCTTGACCGCCTTGTCGGCAGCCTTGGCCCGCTTGCGCGCGCCCTCGGCATCCATGGCGATGACGGCATTGAGCCCCGGATTGTGGGCTTCGACGCGCTTCAGGTAGAGATCGAGCAGCTCGACGCAGCCGATCTTCTTCTTCCGGATCGCCGCGGCAAGTTGCTTGGCGGTCTGGAACGGCAGGGCAATGGACATGGTATGGCCGTAGCATATTGTGCGGCCCGTCGTGAAGAAACTCCCTGCTTCCTGGATGCGATTTGCCCTTCCCCTGGGCACCTCCTTTTTCATGACCTTCCTGGTCTCGGGCGTGGCGACCTGGCGTGCGCTGGGCAACGCACCGGGGGTGTTTTGGACCTGGATGGCGTCGTGGATGATTGCCTGGGCAGTCGCCTTCCCGACCATGGTGGTGATGATGCCGCGGGTCCGCCGCTGGCTGGGCTACCTCATCGAGATGGAGTAGGCCGCGGCCGCACCCGCGCGGTTGGCTCGGCGACCAGCGGATCGTCGGGCCAGTAATGCCTCGGGTAACGCCCCTTGAGCTCGGCCTTCACCGCCTTGTAGCCCGAGGCCCAGAAGCTCGCGAGATCGCGCGTCACCTGTACCGGCCGGCGCGCCGGCGACAGCAGGTGAATGAGCAGGGGCACCTTGCCGCCGCCGACCCGCGGCGTCTCGGCGAGGCCGAACATCTCCTGCAGGCGTACCGACAGGGTGGGTTCGGCCGGAGTCGAATAGTCGACCGGGATGCGCGAACCGCTCGGCACCTCGATGTGGGTCGGCGCCAGTGCATCGACCTGGCGCTGGCGGTCCCACGGCACCAGCGCCTTCAGCGCCGCGGCGAAGTCGATGCGCCGCGCAGCGCCATCGACGAACGGCTCGAGCCATTCGAGCGAACCGAGCAGCGTCTCGTCGGACAGATCGGGCCAGCTCCCGTCGAGCCGGCGCAGGAAGGCGATGCGCCGGCGCCAGGCGCCGAGCTCGTCGGTCCAGGGCAGGCCGTGCTGGCGCAGCCCGTCCAGCATCGCCGCCTTCACCTTCTCGGGGTCGGGCTTGCTGACCGGCTTGTCCTCGAGGATCAGCGCGTCGAAACGCCGGCGTCGTCGAGCGGCCACAGTGCCGCCGCGCCATTCGACGATTTCCTCGTCGGTGATGCGGTCGCCGTAAAGCTCCTCGATCTGGCCAACAGTGATCGGCGCGGCGAGGAAGATCCGCGCATCCTGCGCTGCGCCGTCCAGGTCGGCGACGACCAGGAACTCCTCGTTCGACAGCGGGTCGCCATCGGGCAGCACCGCCCCGCGGCCGCCCGACAGCAGGTAGCGGTTGGCGCTGCCGCCGCGCCGGCGCCCGATGCGGTCGGGATAGGCGAGCGCCAGCAGCGCGCCGGTCATCGAGGCATCGGGCGCCTCGTCGCGCGCGTCGCGCGGAGTCAGCCGACGGGCCTGCTCGTTGATCAGCCGCGGCGCACGGCCGGCCAGCGCCGTATCGACGCGATGGCGCAGGTCGACGTCGCGCTCGCGCAGGAAATCGCGCTCGCCGAGGATGGCGGCGATCAGCGCGGCAACGCGGCCCTGCTTCAGCGCGCGGCCCTTCAGCACCAGATGGGCGAGCCGCGGATGCTGGCCGAGCCGCGCCATCGCCCGGCCGTGCGGCGTGATCGCGCCGTCCGCGCCTGTCCTGAGCGTCGTCGAAGGGTCGAGCGCGCCGAGGTCGAGCAGCAGCGCGCGCGCGGTGGCGAGCGCCGAGGCGGGTGGCGGCGTCAGCCAGGGCAGGGTGCTCGCCTCGGCCACGCCCCAGGCGGCAAGCTCGAGCGCGAGCGGTGCCAGGTCGGCATCGAGGATCTCGGGCGGCGTGAAGGGCCGCAGGCCGCGCTGCGCCTCCTCGGTCCACAGCCGGTAGCAGATGCCGGGCTCGAGCCGGCCGGCGCGGCCGCGGCGCTGGTCGGCGGACGCCTGGCTCACCCGCACCGTCTCGAGCCGCGTCATGCCGGAGCGCGGCGAGAAGCGCGGCACGCGCATCAAGCCGCCGTCGATCACCAGGCGCACGCCCTCGATGGTCAGGCTGGTCTCGGCGATCGAGGTCGCGAGCACGATCTTGCGCCGCCCGGCGGGCGATGGCGCGATGGCGCGGTCCTGCTCGGCCGGCGACAGGTCGCCGTACAACGGCGCGACATCGACGGTCGGTGCCAGTCCGGCCAATCGCTCCTCGACGCGGCGGATCTCGCGCACGCCCGGCAGGAAGACCAGCGCGCTGCCGCCTTCCTGCGCGAGCGCGCCGCGTACCGCGCTCGCCACGGTGTCCTCGAAGCGCCCGCTCGCCTCGCGATCGAGGTAGCGCGTCTCGACCGGGAACATGCGCCCCGCCGATTCGACGACCGGCGCGCCGCCCAGCCGCTCCGACACCGGGCCGGGATCGAGCGTCGCCGACATGGCGATGACCCGCAGGTCCTCGCGCAGCGCCTGCTGCGCTTCGCGCACCAGGGCGAAGGCGAGGTCGGTCTCCAGCCCGCGCTCGTGCAGTTCGTCGAAGATCACGCAGCCTACGCCGTCGAGCGACGGGTCGTCCTGTAGCATGCGCAGGAACAGGCCGTCGGTGACGACCTCGATGCGGGTGCGCGGGCCGACCTTGCTGTCGAGTCGCACGCGATAGCCCACCGTCTCGCCGACCGCCTCGCCCAGCGTGCTGGCCATGCGTCGCGCTGCCGCCCGCGCCGCGAGCCGCCGCGGCTCCTGCATGATGATCTTTCGGCTGCCGAGCCACGCCGCATCGAGCAGTGCCAGCGGCACGCGCGTCGTCTTGCCGGCGCCGGGTGGCGCGACCAGCACCGCGGCCGGACGCTCCGCCAGCACCGCCTTCAGGCGCGGCAGGGCCTCATCGACGGGGAGGGAGTCCATTCATATGCCGCGTGTCATGGGCAGGCCGATCATGCGGCCGGCCTTCAGAAGCGTATTGTCGAGACTATAGATACGATGGCTTCCGTGGTTGTGCGCAATGGCGAGATGCAGCGCATCGCCGGCGCGCAAACCGGTGGCCGGACGGCCGAGATAGTCCTTGGCCAGATCGAAGTCGTCACTGGTCGGCAGAAGCACGACGAAGGACTCCCGGACGATACTCTCGAATTCCGTATCGGCCTCGCGCGCGGCAGCAGCCTTCAGCCCGCCCACGCGGACCTCGCGTGCCAGCAGCGACGAGAATTCGACGCGTGTCCAGTGGCTGATCGCGAGCTCCTCGCCGGCGAGACCGACCAGCAAGCGCTCCACTCTCGCGCTGGTCGGTTCCTGAAGAAGCAGCGGGACCAGAAAGCTCGTGTCGAAGTACAGCACTACAGACTCTCGTCGCGTGCCTCACGCAACAGAGCGGCGCTCGGCCGGCGCAAGCGAGGCATGCGGGCGCGGAAACTGCCGAGCGGCTTGAGCGGCCGGCTTGGCGTTTTCACCGCCGACAGATTGGCAACCGGCCTGCCGTGGCGCGTGATGACCACGCCTTCGCCCTTCTCGACTTTGTCGAGCAGTTCGCTCAGCCGGGCCTTGGCCTGGGCGAGATTGACAGTGACCATGGGACTCTCGTTGATGACCAGAAAACTAGTCATATAATAGCGGGCCGTCGGAGGATGCGCCATGCTTAAACTCACCTTCTGCCTGCGCCGCAAGCCTGGCCTGACGCTCGCTGCGTTCCAGGACTACTGGCTGAACAAGCACGGCCCGCTGGTGCACCGGTTGCAGCCGGCGCTCGGCATGGTGCGCTACGTGCAGCTCCATCGCCGCGACGACGAACTCGGGTCGGGCATGGCCAAGGTACGCGGCGCGCCCGAGCCGTATGACGGCGTGGCCGAGCTGTGGTGGGAGAGCGAGGAGAGCTTTCGGGCCGCCGGTCATACTTCCG
>VBAF01000010.1:0-1447 GCA_005884705.1 Alphaproteobacteria bacterium | reverse complement strand
GCAAGTGATCTACGGTGGCTCATGATGCTTCGACGATCGATCCTCGCCCTGGGCGCGGGCTTACCGCTGATCGGGGCCGCGCGCGCGCAACAGGCCTTTCCGAGCCGGCCGATCCGCTTGGTCGTCGGCTACTCGCCCGGCGGCGGCAACGACCTGATCGCGCGCATCGTTGCGGCCAAGCTGCAGGACAAGCTTGGCCAGCCGGTGGTGGTCGACAACAAGCCGGGCGCCCAGTCGATCGTCGCCGCCGAGATCGTCGCCAAGGCGCCGCCCGACGGCTACACGCTGCTGATCGCGCCGAGCGGGCCGATGACCATCAATCCCGCGGTCTACGCCAAGCTGCCCTACGACCCGGTGCGCGACTTCGTGCCGATCTCGCTGCTCGCCGAGTTCCCGTTGCTGCTGGCGATCGGCGCCGACCAGCCGCCGAAGACGCTCAAGGAGCTGGTCGAGTACGGCCGTGAGAATCCCAAGCTCGCCAACTACGCCTCGAGCGCCACCCCCTTCCAACTCGCCTCGGAGCTGTTCAACCAGCGCACCGTCTCGTCCTTCCAGCACATTCCCTACCGTGGCAGCGGCGATGCCGTGCAGGCGGTGCTGGCCGGCCGGGTGCTGATGACCATCGCCGATTCCGGGCCGATGGCCGGACCGCTGAAGAGCGGCAAGCTGCGCGCGCTCGCCATCACTACGGCCAAGCGGCCGCCGGCCTTCCCGGATGTGCCGACCTTCACCGAGTCGGGGATCAGCGACATGGAGATCGAGCTCTGGACGGGAGTCGTGGCGCCCAACGGCACGCCGCAGGACATCGTCGAGCGCCTGCAGGACGTGATCGAGGACACGATCGAGATGCCGCCGATCCGCTCGGCGCTCGAGGGGATCCACGTCGATCCGCGCTCGACCAGCCCCAAGGAATTCGCTCAGATCATCGCCCGCGACGCTGCGCGCTGGAAGACGGTCGCGGCCAAGGCCAACATCAAGCTCGACTGAGGCGATCATGGACACCAACGAGGCGCGGCATTCGACGGCGCACTATTTCCTCGAAGGCCTGAACGAGATCGGCTTCGACTATCTGTTCTGCAACTTCGGCACCGACCATGCGCCGCTGATCGAGGCGATGGCTCAATTCCGCCGCGACGGCCGCAAGCTGCCGGCGACCGTGCTGTGCCCGCATGAGAACACCGCCGTGCACATGGCGGCGGGCTATGCCATCGCGACCGGCCGCGGCCAGGGCGTCATGGTGCATGTCGATGCCGGCACCGCCAATTCGGCGATGGCGCTGCACAATCTCTGTCGCGCCCGCTTGCCGGTGATGCTGATGGCCGGCAAGGCGCCGTTCACGACGCGCGGCGAGCTTTTGGGCACGCGCGACACCTACGTGCATTTCGTACAGGAGCCGTTCGACCAGGCGAGCATCGTGCGACCCTACACCAAGTGGGAATACAACCTG
>VBAF01000009.1 GCA_005884705.1 Alphaproteobacteria bacterium | reverse complement strand
TCGGCCACCTTCCCGGCAACCGGCATCATCTTCCGCGAGACACCCGGCACCTACGATTACTCCTGGCACCCCGCGCCGCGGCGGCAATACATCATCAATCTCGACGGCGCCGTCGAAATCACCGCGAGCGACGGCGAGAAGCGCGTTATCGGCCCAGGCGAGGTGTTCTTGGTCGAGGACACCCACGGCAAGGGCCATTTGTCGAAGGCCGTCGCGGGCAAGATGCGCCATTCGATCTTCGTCCCCATCGAGTAAGGAGCAAGCCATGGCCGTCCAGACCGCTCTCGACCCCGTTGCCGACCTGATTGACGAAGCCAAGCGCGTGCTGCCAGGCGGCAGCTTCGGCAACATGCCGGCCGAGGTGCTGCTGCGGTCGGGCCAGGGCGGCCGGATCTGGGACGAGCACGGCAAGGAATATGTCGACTTCTTGCTCGGCTCGGGCCCGATGTTCATCGGCCATGGCCATCCCGAGGTGACGGCAGCGGTGCAGAGCCAGCTGCCGCATGGCTCGACCTATTTCGGCAACAACCGCCACGGCATCGCCCTTGCCAAGGCGATCGTCGATGCCGTGCCGTGCGCCGAGCAGGTGCGCTTCGTCTGCACCGGCACCGAGGCCGATCTCTACGCCATGCGGGCGGCGCGCGCGTTCCGCCGGCGCGACAAGATCCTGAAGTTCGAGGGCGGCTATCACGGCATGAGCGACTACGCCCTGATGTCGATGGCGCCCAAGAACCCCGGCAACTTCCCGCGCGCCATTCCAGATTCGGCGGGCATCCCCACGAGATGCTGGTCGCGGCCTTCAACGACCTCGGCATGGTCGAAAGCCTGATCCGCGAGCACAAGGACGAGCTCGCCGGCGTGATCGTCGAGCCGTTCCAGCGCCTGCTGCCGCCGCAGCCCGGCTTCCTGCAGGGCCTCAGGAAAGTGACCCAGGAGCACGGCATCCCGCTGATCTTCGACGAGGTGGTGACCGGCTTCCGCTTCGCCTATGGGGGGGCGCAGGAATATTACGGCGTGACGCCCGATCTCTGCACCTTGGGCAAGATCGTCGGTGGCGGCTATGCGCTCGCCGCCATCGCCGGCCGCGCCGACATCATGGCGCACTTCGACCGCCTCGCCATGGCCGACGAGGATTACCTGTTCCAGGTCGGCACCCTATCGGGCAATCCGGTGGCGTCTGTCGCGGGCTTGGCGACGCTCGAGGTGCTGAGGCAGCCCGGCGCCTACGAGCAGGTCTTCGCCACGGGGCGCGAGCTGATGTCGTCGCTCGACGGGTTGCTCAAGAACGCCGGCATCAAGGCCCGGGTGATCGGCGAGCCGCCGTTGTTCGACGTGATCTTCACCGACCAGCCGGTGAAGGACTATCGCGACACCTTGAAAGGCGACAAGGCGATCGCCGGCCGCTTCAACAAGCTGCTGCGCGAGCGCGGCATCATGAAGGGCGAGAGCAAGTACTATGTCAGCCTGGCCCACACCCGCGCCGACATCGACCACACGATCGGCGCCTGGAAGGACGCCATCGCCGAGCTGAAGAAGGGCTAAGGCGTCTCGAGGCCGCGCTTGCGGAGGATCGGCTCGAGTCCGGGATCGCTCAGCACCGACATCAGGCTGAGCGCGGCGTCCTTGGTCCGCGCGGCCGGGCTCAGCGCGCCGGCATAGACGGTCCAGTTCTGCACCGCCGCCGGCAGCATGCCGGCGAACTTGACCGACGGCACGAGTCTCAGCTCGCTCGCCTGCTGCAACGCGATCTCGGCTTCGCCGCGGGCGACCCGCTCGGCAGCCAGCCCGCCGCGCACCAGCACGCTCTTGGGCTGCATCTGCGAGGCGATGCCGAGATGCTGGAACAGCTTGGCGACGTAGATGCCGCTGGTGCCGCCCGACGCCGGATCGATGTAGGCGACCGACCGCGCGTCGAGCAGGGTGCGGCGCAGGCCCTCGACGCTGCCGATGTTGGGCTGCGGTGCGGAGAGCGCCACGACGACGCCGACGCCGACCTTGCCGAACGGCGTGATCGAGTCGTCCGACACCCGGCCTTCGGCGGCGAGTGCGTCGAGGTTGCTGGTCGGCAGGATCACGATGTCGAACGCCTCGCCGGTGCGGAGCCTTTGGCTCAACGCGCCCGCGGTGTCGTTCTGCACCGTGACCTTGTGGCCGGTTTCCTTTTCGAAGTCGGCCAGCATGTCGGTCAGCACCGGCTTGAAGGCGCCGCCGGTCAGCACCTTGATCGTGTCGGCCGCGGCCGGGAACGCCGTCAGCAAAAGCGGGAGCAGCAGCAGACGCATCATGTCGGCGTTCCCATGACGTAGGGCTTGAGAGCGGCATACATGAACGCGTGCGTCGGCGTCGGCACGCCGAGCTGGCGGCCCAGCTCGACCACCTTGCCGCCGAGCCACGGCAGCTCGATGCGGTTGCCGCGCTCGAGATCGAGCGCCATCGAGGGCTTCATGGCGGGCGGCGCGCCGGCGTTGAAGGCGAGCATCCTGTCGAGCGCGTCGGCCGGCAGCTTCACCCCGCGCGCCTTGCCGACCGCGATCACCTCGTTATAGGCGGCGACGAACTGCGGCTTCATGTCGGGATCGTCGCGCACCCTGCCGATCGGCTGGCGGACCAGCGCGATCAGGCTGGCGTTGGTCGCGAGCAGGGTGAACTTCATCCAGAGCTCGGTGACGATCTGGTCGCTCAACGTCACGTCGAAGCCCGCCTTCTTGCACATTGCATACAGCGCCTCGCCGCGCGCGCTCTTGGCGCCGTCGAGCTCGCCGAACAGCAGGCGCATGAAGGTGCCGACCTGGCGGACCGCGCCGGGCTCGACGATCGAGGCGCTGATCTGCGCCACGCCGCCCATCACCGCGCGTTGCCCGACGATCGGGATCAGCCGCTCCGGCGCATCGATGCCGTTCTGCAGCGGGATCACCGCGGTGTTCGGCCCGACCAGCGGCTTGATGTGCTGGCCGGCGCTCTCGACGTCCCACAGCTTGACGCAGAACAGCACGTAGTCGACCGGGCCGACGCTCCCGGGATCGTCGGTCGCCTGCGTCGGCACGAGATGCGTCTCGCCGCGGCCGCCTTCGATGCGCAGGCCCTTGCTCTTCATTGCCGCAAGATGCGCGCCGCGGGCGATGAAGGTCACATCCGCACCCGCCTTGGCCAGCGCCGCGCCGAACGCACCGCCGACGCCGCCCGCCCCCACCACCGCTATGCGCATATGACACTCCCGATCAAAACCAAGCCTTCGGTGCAGGCGATCATGGTCGGGCTGGTCCCGTCGAGGCGCAAGGCATGATCGGCGGCCAGGCGATGCGGCGTGCCGTCGACCTCGAGCGCTGCCGGCCCCTGGGCGGCGTAGGCGAGATGCGTGCCGGCACTGCGGCCGAGCGCGGCGCCGGCGTGCAGCACCTGCAGGTCGATCCGAACCCTGGCGCGGTTGCCGATCAGGTTCACCACCTCGACCGGGCCCGCCTCGAGCCGGCTCACGATCGGCGTCTCGCCGGCGAAGGCGACCGGCTGGAACGGCGTGCGTACGTCGATCTCGCCGCCCGGCGTCTGCAGCACCAGGCCGTGGCCCGACACCAGGACCTGCACACGATCGAAGCCCGTATAATCCGAGAAGGGACCGGGCGCGGGGATCGGCGTGCGGCCGAAGCGCCAGGCATCGCCTTCCTCGGCGATGTCGATGGTGACGCCGCCGCCGTTCTTCCACGGCGTGCGGCGGTAGCTGGCGGGATCGAGCAGCGCGATCATGTCGAGGCGACGACGCCTTTGGCGATCAGGCTGTCGATGTCGGCGGCGCTGTAGCCGTGCTCGGCGAGGACCGCCGCGGTGTGCTGGCCGATCACCGGTGCGGTGCCGCGCGGCGTGCCGTCGAGTTGCGGCGGCATGCCGGGCAGGGCCGGAACGGGCACCGGCTGGTTGAGGCCGGCCTGCGCGAGCCACTGGATCAGGCCGGTTTCCCTGACATGCGGCTGCGCCAGGAAGTCGGTGTAACTGTTCAGCCGCTCGTGCATCAGCCGCGCCCTGGAAAAGCGCGCGCCCCATTCGCTCGACGATCGCGCCGCCAGCGCTGGCCGCATGACCGCGTAGAGCGCGATGTCGTTGGCCAGCCGCAGCTGGGCGGTGGCGAAGCGCGGGTCGGCGGCGAGGTCGGGCAGCTCCATCGCCGCGCACAGCGCCTTCCAGTCGCGGTCGTTGATGGCGAGCACCGTCATCCAGCCGTCGGCGGTCTGGAACACGCCGGCCGGCTGGCCGCCGGGTTTCATCGGACCGCCTTCGAGATGGGTCGCCATCAGGCGGATCGACTGCAGCGCCGCGGCGCTCTGCATCAAGCTCACCTCGATGTAGCGGCCGCGCGTCTCGTCGCGTCGCGCGTAGAGCGCCGCCGAGACCGCCTGGAAGGCATAGAGAGCGGTCGACATGTCGACCACGATCACCGGCACGCGATGGGGGATGCCATCGGCGCCGCGGTTCTCCGCCATCAGGCCGGTATAAGCCTGCAGCACGGGATCCATCGCCGGCCGCTCGGACAAGGGCCCGGTCTGGCCGAAGCCCGAGATCGCGACGTAGAGGAGGCGCGGCTCGCGCGCGGCGACCGCGTCGTAGTCGAAGCCGAGGCGGCGGATCACGCCCGGCCGGAAGCCTTCGAGGAAGATGTCGGCGCCCTTCAGCAGCCGCCACACGACCTCCTTGCCGGCGTCGCTCTTGAGGTCGACGGCGATGCTGCGCTTGCCGAGATTGCCGATGATCGAGAAGGCGGTGTGGCTCTGGTAGCGCACCCCGAGCGTGCGCGCCCAGTCGCCGTCGCCCAGGCCCTCGACCTTGATCACGTCGGCGCCGTGCTGGGCGAGCAGCATGGCGCAATAGGGTCCGGCGATGCCCTGGCTGAGATCGACGACCTTCAGCCCGGCGAACGGCGCG
>VBAF01000008.1 GCA_005884705.1 Alphaproteobacteria bacterium | reverse complement strand
GCGCAGCACGGCGTCGGCGATCTCGCCGCCGACATTGTCGAAATAGACGTCGATGCCAGTCGGGCAGGCAGCCCTAAGCGCCGCGTCGAGGTCGTTGCCGGCCTTGTAGTCGACGCAGGCGTCGAAGCCGAGCTCACCGGTCACGAAGCCGCATTTCTTGGCGCCGCCGGCGATGCCGACCACGCGGCAGCCCATGATCTTGCCGATCTGGCCGACCACCTGGCCGACCGCACCCGACGCCGCCGAGACGACGATCGTCTCGCCCGGCTTGGGCTGGCCGACGTCGAGCAGGCCGAAATAGGCGGTCATGCCGGGCATGCCGAGCACGCCGTTGGCGGTCGAGATCGGCGCCAGCGACGGATCGACCTTGCGCATCGAGGCCGCGCCGCCGAGCGCATATTCCTGCCAGCCGAGGCGATCCTCGACGATGTCGCCGACGTCGAAGCGCGGATTGCTCGACTTCACTACCTCGCCGACGGTGCCGCCTGTCATCACCTCGCCCAGCCCGACCGGCGCCGAATAAGACGCCGCGTCGCGCATCCGTCCGCGCTGGTAAGGATCGAGCGACAGATAGGCGACCTTGACCAGCACCTCGCCGTGCCGCGGCTCGGGCATCGCTACGTCCTCGACACGGAAGTCTGACTCCGCGGGCTCGCCGGGCGGGCGACGCACCAGCACGACACGACGATAGGTCTGCGGAAGAGTGCTCACGAGTGGTTGCTCCTGCCGTTTATT
>VBAF01000625.1:542-3456 GCA_005884705.1 Alphaproteobacteria bacterium | reverse complement strand
GACGGCGCAATGGCAAGGCATGGTGGCACCCGCCGGCACGCCCGTGCAGATCATCACGCGCCTGCATGACGAGCTGGTACGCGTCATGGCCACGCCAGCGATCATCGAACGGCTGAAGGCGATCGGCATGGACAACGCGACCAGCCCGACGCCGGCCGACTACGGCCGGCAGATCGAGATCGATCTCGCGCGCTGGCCGGCCGTTGTCAGGGCCGCCGGCATCCAACCGCAATAGCCAGAGTAAGAGGAGAGTTCTTCGTGAATATCCTGTTCATGGCCGCAAGGTGAAGACGCCGCATCTCGACATGCTGGCGCGCGACGGCACGCGCTTCTCGGCCTGCATCACGCCCAACCTGGTGTGCCAGCCGACCCGCGCCTCGATCCTGACCGGCCTGCTGCCGGGCACGCACGGCGTGTCGGACAACGGCATCGACCTGCCCGACGCCACCGGTGAGGCGGGCTATGCCGGCGGCTTCAGCAAGGCCGGCTACGCGACCGGCTATATCGGCAAGGCGCATTTCAAGACCGCCAACACCTACAAGCCGACCCACACGCCGGAATGCCGCCAGAGCCCGCAGCCGCAGGACTGGAACGGCCCCTACATGGGCTTCCAGCATGTCGAGCTGATGGTCGAGGGCCACAACACCAAGCCGCCGCTCGAGCCGCCCTTCGCCCAGCACTACGAGCGCTGGTACTACGCCGACGGCCGCGGCGCGGAGAAGAACCGCCTGCTGATGAAGCCGCTCGCGCCAGTGACGGACGCAGCCCAGACCTATCATTCGGGCCTGCCGGTCGCCTGGCACAACTCGACCTGGATCGGCGATCGCACCATCGAGTTCCTGCGCGCCAACAAGGACCGGCCGTTCTGCGCCTGGGCCTCGTTCCCCGATCCGCACCATCCGTTCGACTGCCCCGAGCCGTGGAGCCGCCTGCACCATCCCGACGAGGTCGACCTGCCCCTGCATCGCACGATGGACCTCGAGCGCCGGCCGTGGTGGCACAAGGAAAGCCTCTACGGCACGCCCAAGATGGACGATCCCGAGCTCCGGAATTTTCGCGAAAAGCATTCGCGCACGCCGGTCCAGTCCGACCGCCAGTTGCGCGACCTGATCGCCAACTACTACGGCATGATCTCGCTGATCGACCACAATGTCGGCCGCATCCTGGCCGCGCTCGATGCGCTGGGCCTCGCCGACGACACGCTGGTCGTCTATTCGACCGACCATGGCGACTGGCTGGGCGACCACGGCCTGATCCTCAAGGGACCGATGGCCTATGAGGGCCTGCTGCGCGTCGGCTTGCTGGTGCGCGGGCCCGGCGTTCCGAAGGGCAAGGTGGTGACCGCGCCGGTCTCGACCGTCGACCTGCCGGCGACCTTCGCCGACTATGCCGGCGTGTCGCTCGCCGACGCCCGCCACAGCCGCAGCCTCAAGCCGCTGATCGCCGGCGACGGCGGCCGCGACTTCGCCTTCTGCGAATGGGACCTGCGCGCCTCGCGCTGCGGCGTCGACCTGTGGCTCGCCACGGTGCGCACGGCGATGCACAAGCTCACCGTCGAGAGCAACTCCGGCGCGGGCGAGCTCTACGACCTGAAGAACGATCCGCAGGAGATGGACAACCGCTTCGGCGATCCGGGCGTGGCGAAGGTCCAGCGCGAGCTGATGGACATGATCAAGAGCCGTCCGAAGGACAAGGTCGACCCGCAGCGCCGAAGAAAGTACCATGCTGGCGGGCGAGCAGGGGCCCGTCCGCCAGTGGGCAATCAGGCACCAGATGGCCGTCGGCGCCTTCTTCGACGCCGAGGACTTCGTGCCCGTGAGCCAGGCGCACATCATGGCCGACACCGAGAGCCTGGGAGACTCGGGCGTCGCCTGGCTGGAGGAACTGGTCGCCCGGCCCGGCGCGCGGCTCGCCGTGCCGACCATCACCGATCCGCGCGGGCTCGACCTCGCGACCTACAAGAAGCTCAAGCAGACCGAGGCGATGGCCGGGCTCGAGGTGCGCGCGTCGAAAGCCTTCGAGGCGCTGGGCGTGCTGATGACCAACACCTGCATCAACTACCAGACCGTACTGCCGGCGGTGCGCGGCGAGCATTTGGCGATGGGCGACACCGGCGTGACGATCTACGTCAACAGCGTGATGGGCGCCCATAGCAACTTCGAGGGCGGCCCGTCGGCGCTCGCCGCCGGACTCACGGGCCGCACGCCGCGCTACGGCTATCACCTGCCGCGCCATCGCCGCGGCACGCGGTATTTCGAATTGAAAGCGCGGCCGCGCGATTTGGCCGACTGGGGGGCGCTGGGCGGCATCGTCGGCCGGATAGCCAACAGCTACTGGGAAGTGCCGGTGATCTCCGGCCTCGATGTGTCGCCGACCTCGGACGAGCTGAAGCATCTCGGCGCGGCAATGGCGAGCTTCGGCTCGGTGGCGCTGTTCCATATTCCCGGCATCACGCCCGAGGCGGCGACGGTGTCGGATGCCTTCCACGGCGGCGCCGCGCCGCAGCCGGTCACGATCGGCGCCGACGACTTCGCGCGCTTCTACAAGGGCTACGCCCAGGCGGGCGAGAAGGTCGACGTCGTGGTGTTCGGTGCGCCGCAGCTCTCGATCATCGAGATGCAGCAGCTCGCGGGCCTGCTTGATGGCCGGCACGTGCACGACGGCACGACTTTGCTGGTGACGACCTCGCCCGAGGTCAAGTATTCGGCCGACCGCATGGGACTGACCGGCCGGATCGAGGCGGCGGGCGGCATCGTCGCCTCCGGCATCTGCTTCTACCAGAGCTATGCGCGCGAGATGGGCGAGGCCAACGGCTGGCACCGGCTGCTCACCAACTCGGCCAAGCTGGTGAACATCATCGGCGGCTATGGCTACCAGCCGTCGCTCGGCACGACCGAGCAGTGCGTCGAGAGCG
>VBAF01000625.1:0-481 GCA_005884705.1 Alphaproteobacteria bacterium | reverse complement strand
TGGCGGAGGACAATTTCTCCGCCCGCTACGATCTCGACCGGCTGGCCGGCACCTTCTCGCGTCCGGCGCACAAGCTTCACGGCCAGAGCTATGTTGGCAGGATTCTGGTGCTGGAGACCGCCAAGGGCGGTGTCGCCTCGGCGTGGATGCTGCGCGAGATGGCCGAACGCAGGCTGGCACCGCTGGCGATCGTCTTCGACCGCACCAACACCATCCTCGCCCAGGGCGCGGCTTTCGCCGACATGCCGATGGTCGATCGTTTCGAGAAGGGTCGCCCGACCCAGCTCATCCGCACCGGCGACCAGCTCAAGATCGAGCCGACTGCCGGCCGGGTGACGATCCTCAATCGCGACTCATGAGGCGCACAGGATGCGCGCGGTACAATGAGGTCATTCGTCCGCGCGGCTTTCGCGGATGCGCCGGGTGCCCTGGAAGACCGGCTTCAGCGGATCCATCACGAAGCGGATGCGCGGCAGGTCGG
>VBAF01000007.1:3417-9698 GCA_005884705.1 Alphaproteobacteria bacterium | reverse complement strand
GCGCGCTTCTGCGACGTGTTGCTGGGGGCCGGGAAAGTCGACGGCAAGCGTATCGTGTCGCGCAAGACAATCGATCTCGTGACGGTCGATCAACTGCCGCCCGCGGCTGCATTCGACCCGGAAAACGCATCGGCGTGGGGCCCAGCTCTACCCAGCCCGGTGTTTGGACATGGTTTCGGCCTTGGCTTTGCAGTACGTACCCACGCCGGACGGGCGACGTGGCATGGTTCGGTGGGTGACTTCTGCTGGGTCGGTTCGACGGGAGTTCTCTTCTGGGTCGATCCGGCGGAAGACCTTTTCGCGATCATGTTCACGCAGTCTCCGACGGAGCTGGTGCCCAACCTTTACGTCATGCGATCCATCATCTACGGCGCCCTGGCGGACGAGGGCCGGTAGGGTGTGCAACCATTGGCCAATGGCTGAGCCTACGGCGACCGATCGCTAACCCGCCGGCGGCACCGTGTAGCCCTGGCTGCGCAGCACCTTCTCGAGATCGCGGATGTCCTGTTCGGAGCGGCCCTTCCGGCAGTCGAGGCCGGCGCCTCGGCCCGCCGTCGGAAGAGCGCGGAGCACGCCTGCGGGAGCGAGAAAGAACCTCTTATCGTCTGGTCCCCCACATCGCGGCGAGCTTGGGCTGCGAGCGCTCGGCATCGGCACCCGACGGCAGGGCGGCCTGGTGATCGGCGATCCAGGCGGCGATGTCGGCCGCCACGAGGGGCCCCTGCTTGTCGCGCATCAGGAGATGATAGCCGTCGTTGTAGAACGCCAGCCGCGAATCGCGGCGCGGCGGCATGACCTCGATGGCGGTCTTCACCGCGCTCGACGGCACCAGCTTGTCGCCCATGCCGTGCAGCATCAGGTAGGGCAGGCGGACCCGCTCGGCGGCATCGCGCGCGGCGTCCATCAGGTCGACCAGGCCATAGCCCATGTCGACCCGCGGCTGACGCAGCATCAGCGGATCCCTCCGCAGTTTCTCGAGCGCCTTGGGATTGTCGGTTGGCTGGAAGTCGATCGAGGTCGGCCCGGCCGGCAGCCACGGGATGGTGTGGCCGAAGAACCACAGCGCGCCGCTGGCCAGCGGCCCCAGCGCCTCGCGCCCGCGCAGCGCCGGCGCGCTCAGCACCAGCCCGTCGGCCTCCAGCCCGCGGTCAGCGGCGACCAGCGCCACCGCCCCGCCCATGCTCTCGCCGACGACATAGAAAGGCAGGCCGGGGTGGCGGGCGCGCACCAGCATCGCCATCGCCATCGCGTCGGCGACCAGTGTCTCGGTGCCGGGCCAGCGGCCGCGGCTCGGGCTCTTGCCGAAGCCGCGCTGGTCGTAGGCATAGGTGGCGATGCCATCCGGCCCCCAGACTTTGACCGGGTCTTCGAAGGCGTCGCGATAGTCGCCGAAGCCGTGCAACCCCAGGATCACCGCCTTGGGGGCGGCGCCGCTGGTCGCCGGCCAGATGGCGAGCGGCAGGGCGGTGCCGTCGGCCGCG
This sequence comes from Alphaproteobacteria bacterium, assembly GCA_005884705.1. Lineage (GTDB taxonomy): Bacteria > Pseudomonadota > Alphaproteobacteria > Reyranellales > Reyranellaceae > Reyranella. The sequence continues at coordinate 8,217 of VBAF01000007.1, read as the reverse complement.
ACAAATTTGTCCGCCGTCAGGTACGGTGCGTTGGCCTTATCGCCCGCCGGAACGACGGTCGGGGCACACGCGCCGAGCATGACCGGAGAGAGCGCGGCGGCTATCATCCGCCGGCGTCCAAGGAGTCTGTTAATCGTGACCGAACCTTTCGAAACCATCACCGTCGACACCGACCGCGTAGCCTGTGACGGCGGCGGTGGCCCGTTGGGGCATCCCAAAGTCTATCTCAATCTCGGCGCCGAAGGGCGGGTGGAGTGCCCCTACTGCAGCCGCGTCTTCGTGCTGCGCGAGGGCGCCACGCCGCACGAGCATGCGCACTGAGAGCCGGCCTGCCGTGAAGCCATCCCTGAAGCAACTCGGCGAAGGCTGGAACTGGCGCGATCTTTCGATCGGCGACAGCTTCAAGACCTACGGCCGCACCCTGTTCGAGGCCGACCTGCTGAATTTCGTGACGCTTTGCGGCTTTTCCGAGGAGCTTTTCACCAACAAGGAATACGTGGCCGAGCACGCCCCGATGCGCGGCGGCCATCCCGTGCCGGGTGCGCTGGTCTATTCGATGGCCGAGGGGCTGGTGATCCCGACCACCTTGCAGGGCAGCGGCCTCGCCTTCCTGTCGATGGGCTTCGACATCAAGGGCCCGACCTACGTGAACGACACGATCCATGTCGAGATCGCGGTCACCGAGATCAAGCCGACCTCGAAGAACCCGATGCGCGCGTTGGTGCGCACCACCAACGAGGTCAAGAACCAGAAGGGCGCCACGGTGCTGATCTACACGCCACTGCGTCTGATGCAGGGACGCTGAGCTATGAACGCCACGGGGGCCAAAGTCGCGCCAAAGGTGGCAGTCGAGACCGAAGGCAACATCACCATCGTCTCGATCGACCGCTTCGCCGAGGCGCGCAACGCGGTCGATCCCGAGACGGCGACTCTGTTGCGCGAGGCCTTCGTCGCCTTCGACAAGGACGAGACGCAGTCGGTGGCGATCCTGACCGGCCGCGGCGGCACCTTCTGCGCCGGCTACGATCTCAAGGCCGTCGCTGGGCGCACCAGCAGGCCGACCTTCAATCCCGACGCATCGGGTCCGATGGGGCCGACGCGGCATCTGCTCGGCAAGCCGGTGATCGCCGCGGTCGAAGGCTATGCCGTGGCCGGCGGCCTCGAGCTCGCCTTGTGGTGCGACCTGCGCGTGGCGTCGGAGAGCGCGAAGTTCGGCGTGTTCTGCCGGCGCTGGGGCGTGCCGCTGATCGACGGCGGCACGGTGCGGCTGCCGCGGCTGATCGGCCATAGCCGCGCGCTCGACATGATCCTGACCGGCCGCGAGGTCGGCGCGCGCGAGGCGTTCGACTGGGGCCTCGCCAACCGGCTGGTGCCGCAAGGCCAGGCGCTCGCCGGGGCCACGGCGCTCGCCCAGGTGATCGCCAAGTTCCCGCAGCTCTGCATGCGGTCGGATCGCAAATCGTCCTACGAGCAATGGACCCTTGAGCTGTCCGAGGCGCTCGGCAACGAAGCCCGGCTCGGCATGCCGGCGCTCGAGGCCGAAGCGCAGAAGGGTGCGGCGCGCTTCGCTTCCGGCAAGGGCCGCGGCGGCGACTTCGGCAACATCTGACATGCCCCTCCACTGACATGGCGCTCGACAAGGACCCGCTCGACATCGCGCTCGACATCAAGCGCCACTTCGCGCGCACCGTGGCGAGCCGCGACAAGCCGGCCAGGATCGACGGTGGCTACGTGCTGGGCGTCGCCCTGTGGTGGCTGGTGATCTTCGCCGGCGCGTCGATCGCCGGCCTGGGCTGGGTTCTTGCCGCCCTGCTGGCGACGATCCTGTGCGGCTTCTGGCCGGTCCTGACCCGTTCCTAGGGGACTAGCACCGCCTTGCCGACGACGGTGCGAGCCTCGATCAGCTTGAATGCCTTGACCCAGTCGGCGAGGTCGTATTTCCCGGCGACCAGCGCCTTCAGCTTGCCCGCGCCGTACCAGCCCATCATCTCGGCTTGCGCGGCCATCACCAGGGCGCGGCGCTTGGCCAGCGCGGCGGCTTCCTGCGGCGTCGGCTCGCTCTTGCCGCCCCAGCCGTTCCAGTAGCCGTAGTAGAAGCCAATAACAGTGACGTTCTTGACCAGAAGGATGTTGGCCGGGATCTGCGGAATGGCGCCTGACGCGAAGCCCATCGGGATGATGCGGCCCTCGGGCGCCACGCAGCGCAGCGAGATGTCGAACGCCTCGCCGCCCACCGGATCGTAGATCACGTCGGCGCCGCGGCCTTCGGTCAGCGCGAGCACGCGGGCGCGCAAATCCTCCGTGCGATAGTCGATCAGATGATCTGCACCGGCGGCCTTCGCCGCGGCGAGCTTGTCGGCGCCGCCGGCCGAGGCGATCACCACCGCGCCCATCGCCTTGCCGACCTCGATGCCGGTCAGCCCCGAGCCGCCGCCCGCGCCGTGCACCAGCAGCACCTCGGCGGGCAGCACGTTGGCCTTCCAGCGCAGCGCGCCATAGGCGGTCGGATAGAGCGTCGGAAAATTCGTCGCCTCGGCGTAAGGCAGGGCGTCGGGGATCGCGATGGCGTTGGCCGCCAGCGTCGTGCAGTACTCGGCGAAGCCGCCGCGGCTGCCGCCGGTCGCGATCCGCCGGCCGATCCACGCGCCATCGACGCCCGCGCCGACCGCCACGACCTCGCCCGCGATCTCGTTGCCCGGCACGAAGGGCAGCGGCGGCTTGTTCTGGTGCTTGCCCTGGATGCCCAGCATCGCGGCAAAGCTCACGCCCGCCGCGCCGACCTTGACCAGGATTTCGCCCGGCCCGGGCTGCGGCTTGGCAACGTCCTCGAGCTTCAGCCGCTCGATCGGCCCGTAGGCATGACACACCAACGCCCGCATTCTCTACTTCCTCTTGCCCTATTTATTGCTGAACTGGCCGTGCCGGCCGGCGCCCGCCGCGAAGCGCGCCGCGCCGGTCTGCGATTCCTGCCGCCGCGCTGCCAGCGACAATTCCATCTCGCGCCCGATCGCGGCGGCCTGGTCGCGGTCGAAGCTCTCGTAGGCCGACTGCCGGTCGGAGGTCATGGCGATCGGCGGAAAGCCCGCGATCTCTGCGGCCAGTCGCTCGGCCGCGGCGCGGGTCGTGCCGCGCGCCAGCGCCGACCGCGCGGCCGGTCAGCAGCATGTCGAGCGCGCGGCCAAGGCCCACGATGCGTGGCAGGCGCACCGTCGTGCCGTCGCTCATCGGCACGCCCCAGCGGCGCGAGAACACGCCGAACACCGCCGTCTCGTCGACCATGCGGATGTCGCAGAACAGCGCGACGCCGAGGCCACCGGCGCAGGCATGACCCTCGACCGCGGCGATCACCGGCTTCGACAAGGGGGCGCGCAACGGACCGTCATCGCTGCCGGCCCATGGAAAGTAGTCGGTGCCGCCGCCCAGCTCCTTCAAATCGGCGCCGGCGCAGAACGCGCCGCCCGCGCCGGTCAGCACGGCGACGCGCGCGTTGGCATCGGCCTCGAACGCTTTGAGCGCCGCGGCGAGGCCGTGCGCCGCCTCGTTGTCGAGCGCGTTGCGAGAGTTGGGACGGTTGATGATGAGGGTGGTGACGGGCCCGCGTCGCTCCACCAGGATCTTGTCGCTCATCGCTTATCGCACCGTCGCCAACTCATCCTCGAGCTGCGCGTTGGAGCGGCGCGGGCTGCGGAAGTACCACCAGTTCAGCTCCGGGGTCCATTTCTCCTTGCGCTGGGTGCCGTGGCCCCAGACGCAGCGCTTGAACGGCCGGGTGTTGGCCTGGAACGCCTTGTCCGCCTCGTCGAGCTTCAGCGCATGGTCGCCGATCTCCTCGCGGCTGAACATCGGCAGCGCCTCGAGGATCAGCTCGCGCACGTCGACGTCGTTGCGCCAGTTGTCGAGATCGAAGGTGTAGTCCTTGCGCTCGAGGTCGCTCGAGAATTCGGCCCACTGGTCGATCAGGTCGCGCAACTCGCCGACATCGGGCGGGCCCATGTGGGCGCCGGGCATGGGCGGCTTCATTCGCCGGTCCGCTCGGCCTGGCGCCGGTAGTAGCGCTCGCCGTCGTTCGGCTTGAAGAAGGTGCGGATCGTGCCGTTGGCATTGAAGGCGACGAAGGCGCCGGTCTGGCGGTCGAACCGGGTGGTGACGCCGTCGGCCCGCACCGTCTGCAGCACCGGCCCGCCGACCGCGGCATCGCGCAAGAGCTGCGCCTGGCGCAGGTAATCCTGCTTGGTGATGGCGCCGAACTCCGCGCCGTGCTTGGCGTAGTGCTCGTCGAGCCGGCGCTGGTCGACGAAGCCGACGTTGGCGCGTGCCTTGTCGACGTTGTCCCGGGTCTCGGCAGGGGCGGTCGCGGCGTCGCGCGCCTCCAGTCGCTGGCCGCGCTCGGCGACGTGGCTCCAGTAGAGGACGATCGACAGGGCGGCGAGCGCCGCCACGATCAGACGGCGCCAGGGCAGTCCAGTGCGCGGCATCATCGGGATCATTGTGCGCCGCCCTTGACCCAGCGCGCAATCAGCCGGCGCTCGTCGTCGCTGATGGTGGTGAGGTTGCCGGGCGGCATCACGCGGGTCATCCAGACCTGGCGGTTGATCGAGGCGGCGTGCGCGCGCAGCTCGGCCTGGGTTTCGAGCACGATGCCCTTGGGCGGCGCGATGAAGCCTTGCTGGGTCGGCTTGGTCGCGTGGCAGGGCTGGCAGCGCGCCTGGAACACCGGCTGGACCTCGGCGAAGCTCGCCGGCGGGCCGATATCGACGGTCGGCCGCGGCAGCGACACCAGCGCGGTCAACGCCAGCACCA
>VBAF01000007.1:0-3412 GCA_005884705.1 Alphaproteobacteria bacterium | reverse complement strand
ACCAGCGGATCGGCCGCGCCCTTGTGGCGCTGCACGAACCACACCCGGATCAGCGCGCCCGCCACCGAGATCATCAGCAGCAGCACCCAGTTCCACTCGTGGCCGTAGAGGCCGGCATAGTGGTTGCTGATCATGGTGAACAGCACGGGCAGGGTGAAATAGGTGTTGTGGACCGAGCGCTGGCGGCCGCGCAGCCCGTGCACGGGATCGGGCGTGCGGCCGTCCTGCTTGGCCTTCACCAGCTCGCGCTGGCCCGGGATGATCACGTAGTAGACGTTCAGCACCATGATCACGCCGAGCATGGCGCCGAAATGCAGGTAGGCGCCGCGGCCGGAGAACAGGTGGCACAAGGCCCAGGCGCTGATTGCGCAGTAGAGCGCGACCAGCCCGCCCAGCACGAGCTCGTCGTCGCCGAACGCCGAGCGGCAGAGCGCGTCGTAGACCAGCCAGCCGCCGACCAGGAAGGCTGTGCTGATCGCGATCGCCTCCCACTTCTCCAGCGGCATCACCGAGGGATCGATCAGCGCCACCTCGGCGCCGTGCCAGTAGACCAGCACGAGCAACAGGACGCCGGTGATCAGCGTCGAGTAGGCCTCCCACAGGAACCAGTGCAGCGTGGGCGGCAGTTTCTCCGGCGCCAGCGTGAACTTCTTGGCGGTGTAGAAGCCGCCGCCATGCACCGCCCAGACCTCGCCGCCGATGCCTTTCGCCGCGTCGGCCGGATCGAGCGGCGGCTGCAGGTGATTGTCGAGCCAGATGAAGTAGAACGAGGCGCCGATCCAGGCGATGCCCACGATCAGATGCGCCCAGCGCAGGACGAGATTGATCCAGTCGGCGAGGAAGGCAGCATCCATCGCTACCTCCTGGCCCCGAAGGCCGGACGGTTTACGCCGTTTTCACCGTTTATTTCGACCCGACCGATTTTCGAACTGTGCGTACGCATGGGCTCCTTCCGTAGAGGAGCATAAGCGGATTCGCGTTCGCCAACCTAATATGGGCATTGGCTTCGAAAAAAAGCCCCGGAATCCAGGCCTCGAATCGGGGGCCAATGCCCATAATGAGAGTCAGCCGCCGAAGATTTCCACAGTGATGGAACAGGCGTGGCCGATGCCGACGGCGCGGAACTCCCGCTTCAGGATGTTGGCGCGATGGCCGGATGAGTTCATGAGCTGCTGATGCACGGCGCGCGGATCCTGCGGGCCCATCGCCAGGTTCTCGCCCTGCCAGCCGTAGGGCAGGCCGCGGAAGGCGGCCTGGTAGCCGTCGTGGGAGAACTGGTTGCGGGCGCACATCTGCTCCGCCCGCTGCTGGGCGCGGGCGCTCAGCGTCGGGTCTTCGCGGAAGGCCGGGGCGTGCACGTCGGCGCGCGCGGCGTTCATCAGCATCAGCAGGGCGGCGACGAACTGGGCGCTCATGGCTTGCCATTGTGCCGACCGAAGCGGCAGGATCGTGTCGGACCGGAGGCTGAAATGAAGACGATCGACGCTTTGCGCGGCAGCCTGTCGGGCGACGCGCCGCCCGAGTCCCTGTCGCCGGCGCTGCAGGCGCTGTGGTGGCTCGCCAAGGGCGACTGGGAGCAGGCGCACAAGGTCTGCCAGGGCCACGAGGACAAGAACGACGTCAACTGGGTGCACGCCCATCTGCACCGCCACGAGGGCGACCTGCGCAACGCCGGCGGCTGGTACAGCCGCGCCGGCAAGCCGATGCCCGACGGCGCCGTCGCGCTCGAGGACGAGTGGACCCTGCTGGCCGCGGAGTTCCTCGCAAGAACGTCGGTCTAGGCGCGAGCTTCCGCTCGCGCCGGCGGGCCCGTAGCGCTAGGCGCCCTCCGTGGCGCCTAGCCGATTTGCCGACGTAGTCGGCAAATGCGGGAGTCGCGGCGAAGCCGCGAAGCGCAGGGCCCGCACCGTGCCGTTTGCGCACGGACTTGAGGCTCAAGTCCTCCTGCAAGGCTCCACACTGCGGGCACGCGCTTCGCAAGCGAAGCGCTTTCGCCCGCCGCATTAAGCGCTTCGCGCTTAATGCCGGCTGAAACGAAGGATACAATCCACCGTACGCGACTCGCCCGCTGGCACCCGTGCAATTTGATTTAAATCAAACCGGGCAACCACCCGTGCTATAGGCTGGTCGTTATCGAAACAGCCCGGCTCACCTCGTGCGCCCGGTTTTGAGGGGGAACTATGATCAAAACTCTGTCAGCGATGCTTGGAATCTTGCTCGTCACGGCGGCCTGCGGCGAGTCGCTGCAAAGCGCCTCTCTGACGACGCCTCCGCCGGCGGCGCCGCCGCCGATCAGGGGCTGGATGGTGTTCTTCGAAACCAACAGCACGGCACTCTCCGAGCAGGCGAACATGACGGTGCGCGCCGCCGCCGACGTCGCCCGGGCCAGTGCCAGCTCGAAAGTCGAGGTGAGCGGCTTCACCGACACCGAGGGTTCGGTCGCCGTCAACCAGGCACTGTCGGTCCGCCGCGCCACCGCGGTCAGGGACGCGCTGGTCCGCTCCGGCGTCCCGGCGCAGTCGGTCAGGCTGATCGGCGCCGGCGAAACCGGACTGCTGGTTCCGACGCCGGACCAGACCCGGTATCCGAGCAATCGTCGCGCCATGATCGTGGTGCAGTAATCTCGAAAAGGGGGAATCCTACATGTTGAACTCGAATCGTCGCGGCCTGCTCAAGCTGTTGGGCGGCGCTACCGTGGTGGGCGCGGCGCTGCCGGCCCTGTCGCTGACGGCGCACGCCCAGGCCGATCTCGTGGTGCCCAACTCCTACCAGAACTTCAAGCGGGGCACGATTTCCAGCCTTCGTCCGGAACGGCGCATCGTGAACGTCGACTGGCAGGATCTCGGCCGCGTGAAGATGCGGGCCGCCGACCTGGTGACCAACTACAGCTCGCTCCGGGACGGCCAGATCATCGACTTCTCGTGGTACGACTATCTCGACTTCCTGATCGCCAAGAAGTCGGCCCAGTCGGAGGCGCAGGCGGCGGCCATGATGTCCCAGGGCGCGCGGCTCGAGGGCATCCCGGGCGCGCAGGAGCGCATCAAGCTGTGGACCATGTCGGGCATGGCGACCGGCGTCGACGCCGCCAACGGCAAGCTGCTCGTCATCAACGCCTCCAACGGCCGGCCCGAAGATCCGTCGCCGGACGCCGGCGAGATCATCACCTTGCCGCCGGTCCAGAGCGCGGCCGGCCGGCAGGCCCTGGCGATGATCAAGCCGGGAGACCTGGTGACCACCGTGTGGAGCCAGCAGACCGCCATCAAGGCGACGATCATCCGCTAGCGCGCGGACGGCCGCATATCCGCAGGGCGCCGGGGGGAGTCACCCCCGGACGCCGCATGGGTTCTTCCGCTGGGGGCGCGCCACTCCAGTGGCGCGTCTTCTGTCGTCCTGAGCCGAAGGCGAAGGACCT
>VBAF01000006.1 GCA_005884705.1 Alphaproteobacteria bacterium | reverse complement strand
GGAATCCGGTGTGGTACCTGCAGGTTCGCATGGGTGCCGGCACCGCGCCGTCGCCGCTCGACCGGCTGCCCAAGATCGTCGACTGGTCACAGCGCATGAAGGCGATCGGCAGCGGCAAGCCGGCCGAGATGAGCGCGACCGACGCGCTCGAGGTGGCGAAGGCCGCGACGCCCGAGCCGGGCAAGATCGACGAGAAGGATCCGAGTGGCCTCAAAGCCGGCCAGAAGATCAGCGTCACGCCCGACGACACCGGCAAGGTGCCGGTGACGGGAACGCTGGTCGGGCTCGGCCCCGACCGCATCTCGATCATCCGCAGCGACAGCCAAGTCGGCGACGTCGCCGTCCACTTCCCGCGCGCCGGGTTTGTCGTGAGCTTGTCATCCTGAGTCGCGCGGGGTAACCCCCGCGCTTAAGCGAAGGATCTAGCGTCAGCTCCGGAGGCGTTCTTTGCAGCAGGCGCAAGGTCCTTCGCTGCGCTCAGGACGACAGGAGCTACAGCTCGACCGTGCCCTCGAGCACGGGTACGCAATTCCCGCCGACCTTGGCGCGGATGCCGTCGGGCGCGCGGCGGGCGGAGCAGAGCAGGCGGCTCGGTCGGCCCATCTCGACACCCTGGACGATGTCGTATCGCCGCTCGCTATCTTTGGTCAGCGACAGCAGCAGCGCCGCCAGCGGCGTGGCGGCGCTGCCGGTCGCCGGATCCTCGATCGTGCCCGACAGCGGCGAGAACATGCGGCTGCGGATGCGCGCGCCGCACTGGGCATCGGGGTCGTGGGCGTAGAGGTAGAGCGGCAGGCGGTTCGGCCCCATCGCCGTGTAGCTCTTCGCCGCCTCGCGGAAGCGGCCGATATCCGGCGCAGCGCGCGTCAGCGCCGCGCCGCTGACTTCGGCGACCACGAACGAATTGCCGACCGAGGCGCTGACCGGTCGGTGCGCCGTGGTGATCACCTCGCCCGCGGCGAGGCCGACGCAAGCCGCCAGCAGGTCGACCGGCATCTCCGCGCCGAGCGACAGCGGCTGTGGTGCTGCGATCGTGACGGCGTCGGCGCCGGCTTCGATCTCGACCAGGCCGGCGATCTCCTCGAAGCGCAGCACGCCCTGCTTGGCGCGGCCCTGCCGGGCCAGCACCCAGCCCGTGCCGACATTGGGATGGCCGGCGAACGGCATCTCGTGGCGGCGGTTGAAGATGCGCACGCGCGCGGTGTTGGCGGGATCGGCCGGCGGCAACACGAAGGTCGTCTCGCTGAGATTGAATTCTGCGGCGAGCGCCTGCATGTCGGCATCGCCGAGGCCGCGCGCGTCGGGGAAGACGGCCAGCGGATTGCCGCCGAAGCGGCGGTCGGTGAAGACGTCGACGGTGACGAAGGCGAAGGCGGGCATCCGCCGCTTCTAGACGACTTCCACGCCGATCTCGCCGGCAATTCTTCTCAGGGCGGCCACCGATTTGGCTGTGGCATTGCGGCCGTCCTGCGGGCAGTGCGTCTCCAGGCTGGCCACCACCTCGGGCAGGCTGACATGGCCGAGCAGGCGCGTGAGCTCGCGCGCCCACGGCACCTTGCCGTCGCCCAAGGGCACGGTGCGCTTGGCCTCGAAGTCGCGGTCCTTGAGATGGATCAGGTCGACCAGCGGCCCGAGCGTCGCCATGTCGTCGTCGCTCGGCGGCTGGCCGATCGACCAGCTGTTGCCGATATCGACCAGCGGCCGGAGCCAGGGCGAGGGCTCCATCAACGCAGTGAAGTAGCCCGCCAGCTCGGCGAGCGAGCCGATGTTGCAGACCGGCTCGTTCTCGATCTCGACCGTGACATCGCAGCGCTCGGCCAAATCGACCAGCCGGCCCATCGGCGCCGCGAGGTCGTCGGGCGAAAAGCCCGGATAGCGCAGGAAGCTGAACACCCGGATCTTGGTCGCGCCCAGCACGACCGCGACGTCGAAGGCGTGGGCCAGCGGATCGGCGGCCGGACAGGTCGACGGATCGAAGGCGAAGTCGACCTTGCCGCCGGCCGGCGCCTTGCCCGGGGCGGGCCACTTCAGCACCGGCGAGACGAAGGTCGGCACCGTGAGGCCGGCCGCCTTCAATTGGCGGCCGATCGCATTCACCTCGTCGAGGCTCATGCCCAAGAGGTTGCGGCCGTCGACCGTGCGCATGTCGAGGCGCCGCACCTCGTGCTCGGCGCAGAAGGACAGCATCTCCGGCAGCGACGGGCCGATCTCATCGCCGATCACGGCGAGGGCAAGGCGGGGTTTCATGCGCGGAGCCTACTATGCGCCATACTCTTTGGCTAAGCTGGCGCGCATGGCAGACGACACCTCGATCTTCGTGGGCGCCGGCGACAGCGACCAGTATCTCCTGCTCAAGTTCGGCAACCGGCACGGGCTGATCGCCGGCGCGACCGGCACCGGCAAGACGGTCAGCCTGCAGACCCTGGCCGAAGGCTTCTCCGCCTATGGCGTGCCGGTCTTCATGGCCGACGTGAAGGGCGACCTCTCCGGCATCAGCCAGGCGGGCGGCACCAACCCGCGCGCCGTCGAGCGCGCGCAGCAGCTCAAGATCGACGGCTATGCCGGCCGCGCCTTCCCGACGGTCTTCTGGGACCTGTTCGGCGCCAAGGGCCATCCGGTGCGCACCACGGTGAGCGAGATCGGCCCCGTGCTGATGGCGCGCCTGCTGCAGCTCAACGACACCCAGGAAGGCGTGCTCAACATCGTCTTCAAGGTGGCCGACGAGCAGGGCCTGCTGCTGCTCGACTTCAAGGACCTGCAGGCCGTGCTGCAGTGGACGGCGGAGAACGCCGGCAGCCTGACCACCAGGTACGGTAATGTCGGCAAGCAATCGGTCGGCACCATCCAGCGCGCGCTGCTGACGCTCGAGCAACAAGGCGGCGAGCGCTTCTTCGGCGAGCCGGCGCTCGATCTCAAGGACATGATCCGCACCGACGTCGCCGGCCTGGGCGTGATCAACGTGCTGGCGGCCGATAGACTGATGGAGAGCCCCAAGCTCTACAGCACCTTCCTGCTGTGGCTCCTGTCCGAGCTGTTCCAGGTGATGCCCGAGGTCGGCGACGTCGAGAAGCCCAAGTTCGTGTTCTTCTTCGACGAGGCGCACCTGCTGTTCGACGACGCGCCCAAGGCGCTGCTCGACAAGATCGAGCAGGTGGTGCGGCTGATCCGCTCCAAGGGCGTCGGCGTTTATTTCGTCAGCCAGAGCCCGCTCGACGTTCCTGAGACGGTGCTGGGCCAGCTCAGCAACCGGGTGCAGCACGCGCTGCGCGCCTTCACGCCCAAGGACCAGAAGGCGGTGAAGACCGCGGCCGACACCTTCCGGCCGAACAAGAAGTTCTCCGCCGCAGAGGCGATCGTCGAGCTCGGCGTCGGCGAGGCGCTGGTCTCCTGCCTCGACGCCAAGGGCGTGCCGACCCCGGTCGAGCGCTGCTTCATCGCCCCGCCGCGCGGCCGCATCGGGCCTGCGACCGATGCCGAGCGCGCCGCCGCGATCAAGGCCAGCCCGCTCGCCGGCAAGTACGAGCAGACGGTCGACCGCGATTCGGCCTACGGGGTGCTGATGGGCCGCGCCGGCGGCGGCCAGGTGCAGCACGAGGCGCCGCCGCCGACGCCCGCCCCGCGCCGCCGCGGCCAGTACGACACGCCGCCGCCGGCCGTCGGCCCGTGGGGCATCCCGCCGGCCGACGAGCCGGCAAAGCCCAAGCCCGAGCCGCGCCTGCGCGAGGCGCAGCCGGTACCGTCCTCGCCGGTGCCCAAGACGACGGCGCGCCACAGCGATTCGATCACCACGACCATCGTCAAGTCGGCCGCCCGCACCGCCACCAACATCGCCGTGCGCGAAGCCTCCAAGGCGATCTTCGGCAGCGGCCGCAATGCCGGCATCCTGGGCGGCCTGGTGCGCGGCGTGCTGGGCGGCCTGCAGAAGTAGTGACGGGATCAGGCCTCGACCACCAGCGTGCCGGCCATCTCCTCGTGGCCGTCGCCGCAGAAGACGTCGCAGAAGAAGGCGAAGCTGCCGGGTTTGGTCGGCGTGATGGTCAGCCGGGTTTCCTTGTCCGGGATAATGTCGGTGCGCAAGCCGAACTCGGGCATCTTGAAGCCGTGGATGCGGTCGAGCGAGGTCAGCACGAAGGTCAGCGGCGCGCCGACCTTGGCTTTCACCGTGTCGGGCGTGAACTCGAACTTGCTGGCGGCGACGCTGACCTCTCTGCCGGTCTCGGCGGCAAGCAGGCGCACGGTCCCTCCGGCCACGCTGCCGACCAGCAGCGCGATAAACACTCTACGCTTCATCGGAGTTACGCCTTGGTGACCGGCAGCTCGGTGATGGTGACGGCCTTGCCCATCGCCACGTCGCGCGTGCCGAGCGGCTTCAGCGAGGCGTCGAACGGCGGCGGCGGCGGGCGCTTGGGCGCGTCGCCTGGCGTGGCCTGTGGGAAGATCAGCGACTTGGCCGCATGATGGGCGATGTGGCCCGTCATGTGGTGATGCTCCTGGTGGATGTGGCCGTAGAACACCACGATGTTCTGGTAGGGCATCAGGAGATCGATCGCCTTGGCGCCGTCGGCGGTCGCCCAGTCCCAGTTCGGCACCAGGTCGAACAGCGGGCGATGGGTGAACACCACGATGCGGTCGTCGGGCTTGCGCTGCTTGAGGTCGGCCGCCAGCCAGGCGAGCTGCTCGTCGCCGAGCTTGGCGCCGGGGTCGGAGACATTGTCGAGGGTGATGAAATGCACGCCCTTGTGGTCGAAGGTGTAGTGCGTGGCGCCGAAGAACTCCTTGAAGGCCTCGCCCTTGTCGAGCGAGGCGTCGTGCTCGCCCGGGATGAAGCGCACATCCTTCACGTTCAGGCCCGACACGATCTCCTTGAAGCGCTTCATGCGCTCGCGGCGGATCTTGGCGTCCTCGGTGGTGTGGGTGAGGTCGCCTGTGAAGATGATGAAATCCGGCTTGTTGGCGAGACCGTTCACCGTGACGATGGCCTTCTCGAGGGTGTGCTCGGCGTCGGGATTGGGCGGGCCCTTGAAGCCCCAGTGAGTGTCCGACATCTGGACGAAATGGAAGTCGCCGGCCTGGGCCTCGGCCCGGCGCTCCGGGAACAGTCCTGCAGTGAATGTGACTCCGGCCAGGCCGGCGAGCTTGAGGAATTGGCGGCGTTCGCTGTGGTGCATTGAGAGCCCTCCTCGGCAATCTGAAGGGTCTAAAGGGCATCGGCCGTTATTCCGTGGGAATAAAATCGACCGCTTGCCGGTATTGATGTCCTATGGCCCGCATGTCCGAAGCGCCGAAGCCCGATTCCGGCACGGTTGAGCGCTTCCGCGTCGTCATGCTGCCGCATCTCGACGCGGCCTACGGCTTCGCCCGCTGGCTGACGCGCGATCCGGTGTCGGCGCAGGACCTGGCGCAGGAGGCGATGTTGCGCGCGCTGCGCTACTTCCACGCCTTCCGCGGCGAGGAGGCCAAGCCCTGGCTGCTGCGCATCGTGCGCAACACCTGGGTCGACCAGCGGGCCAAGCAGGGCAACGACCAGCCGCTCGAGGTGGTGGAGAACCAGCCGGCCGAGGGGCCCGATCCGGAGCAGAGCGCCCAGGCCGGCGAGCGCCGCCGGCAGGTGGCGATCGCGCTGGCCGCCCTGCCGGCGGAGATGCGGGAGATCCTGGTGCTGCGCGAGATCCAGGATCTTCCCTACAAACGGATTGCCGCCGTGCTCGACCTGCCGATCGGCACGGTGATGTCGCGGCTGTCGCGGGCGCGCGAACGCATGGCGGCCGAGCTGCGCGGCCGCCTGGGAAGGAGAGAGCATGGACTGCCCGACCTGTGAGGCGATGGTCGACGCCTATGTCGATGGCGAGCTGACCGCGACCGAGAGCGCCGACTTCGAGCGGGCGCTGGCGGGCTGCCCCGAGTGCCGCAAGCGCCTCGACTCGGCGCGTGCGGTCGGCGGCATGCTGCGCGACCTGCCGGCCGAGCCTGCGCCCGACCTGTTGCGCGCCCGGATCGAGCGCGAGTTGCGCGATATCGCGCGGCCCTCCGGCGCCAGACGGGCCGAGCGGCTGCGCTGGATGGCGATGGCGGCCAGCCTGATCGTGGCGGTCGGCATCGGTTGGGCGGGCGGCGTGCTGACCGGGCGCGAGCGCGGCGACTCCGATCCATTGATCGCGAGCTATCTGCGCGTGGCGATGGCCGAGCACACGGTCGATGTCGCCTCGTCAGACCGTCACACAGTCAAGCCGTGGTACGCCGGCCGCATCGACTATTCGCCGCCGGTCTACGACCTGACGGCGATCGGCTTTCCACTGATCGGCGGGCGGCTGGATGTGATCGACGGCCGCAAGGTCGCGGTGCTGGTCTATGGCCGCAACCAGCACAAGCTCGCGGTCAGCCTGTGGCCGGCCGGCGCGGGCGCCGACACGGCAGCGCGCGTGACCCAGCGCGACGGCTT